>NZ_JAHXBG010000009.1:300000-419402 GCF_020103725.1 Hyalangium gracile
CCTCTCACCAGCGCCTCGTTGGCGAACTCGTGCCCCGTGCCCCAGACGATCGGGTGCGCCAGCGCGAGCAGCCCCACCAGCAGCCCCCCAAGCGCCGCGCGGATGGGCAGGGGCTGCTGGCCGAGCCAGGCGGACACTCGCCCCGGGCGGCGGCCCTGGAAGAACTCCTCCACGCCGTGCAGCGCCTGGATGAAGGCGTAGGCCAGGGCGCCGCAGATCAACCCGAGCGCGGTGTAGAAGACGATCTCCCAGCCGCTGACCATCATGTACGCCACGCGCTCGAGCATGGCGGCGCTGCCCATGATGCCGCGGCTGACCATGGTGGCGGTGACGCTGGCGAGGATGATGGGGGAGAAGACGCGGAGCTGGAACTCGCGCAGGAGGATCTCCATCGCGAAGATGGCGCCGGCGATGGGAGCGTTGAAGGAGGCGGCGATGCCCGCGCCCGCGCCGCTGGCCATGAGGATGGACAGCTCCCGCTGGGTGAAGCCGAGGGTGCGGCCGACCTCGGAGCCGAAGGCGGCGCCGCCGTAGACGATGGGGCCCTCGCGTCCCGCCGAGCCGCCGGTGCCGATGGTGACGGCCGAGGCGGCCAGCTTGAGCAGGCCATCCCGCGCGGAGAGACGTCCCTCGCTCTCCACGGCCTTGACGACCTCGGGCACGCCGTGGCCGTGAGTCTCTGGCCTGTCCCGGAGCAGCCGCCCCACCACCGCGCCACCCAGGGCGGGGGCGAGGACCACGAAGAAGGGAGACAGCTCCTCGAGGTCCTTGCCCATGCCGTGCGCGTGGCTCAGCAGGGTGTTCACCGCGGCCAGCGCCACGAGGGGGTAGTAGAGCGACAGCGCGCCGAGCACGAGCAGCGCGAGCACCTCGAGGCGGCGGCGCACCACCTCCCGGCCATCACCGGGCTGGATGAGGCGAGCCAGGCCGAGCGCGCCCAGGCCCAGGGGGATGCCGACGATGATGAACTCGAAGTGCCAGCGGGCCGCCGTGAGCGCCTCGGTGAGGAGCAGCCGGGCCTCCGAGTCCGAGCGGAAGGCGTCCACCAGGAGCGGGAAGCCCAGGCTCAGCCCGCGAACGAGCAGGATGAGGTTGGCGAAGAGGCCGGCGGCCAGACCGCTGTAGACGCCCACGACGGCGCCAGCCACGGGCAGCACCGAGGGCCCTGGCAACCGGAGTCGCTGGATGGCCGCCAGCAGCCGTCGCACCGCTCCGCGCAGCCCTGCGCCCAGCATCGAGGAGGCCGACATCGCCCGGAGCTTGGCACAAGCGCTCGGCGTCAGTCCTCCAAGTACCACTCCGGCCTGCAGAGCCAGGGCGAATCCGTTGGAAACTGAAGACAGGTGAAGCCCACGCCACAGGCCTCGGGCTCCGAAGGAGAGCAGAGGCGTTCGCAGCCCGTCGGGCGGCAGGCGTAGCCCTCGGGACAAGGCTCGTCTTCCGGGTCGCCACAATGCTGGACACACCGCAGCCATGCTTCCCCAGGTCGCTGCGGCACGAGGTAGTCGTCGCACCGGTGTCGGTCAGGACATGGTGTCTGCTGGCAGTTGCTGCCGTGCACCACCGCGCACGTAGAGGCTCCATCTTGCGGCGTCCGGATGCACTCCTGCCCCTGCGGGCAGCCCTTTGCCTCGCACGTGGGCAGGCATGCCGGCTCCGGTGCTAGATCCGCGCAGAAGAACCCCTCCGGGCAGGTAGACGGGACATCCTTGCGACAGGGCCGACTGCACCAGCCATCACCGGCGCAGACAAGACCGGGGCGACATCCGTCCTCTTGGTTCGAGGGCAGCTTGGAACAGCGCTCCCCTTCCTCACGCACACCCAATGCCACACAGCGGCGGACCCAAGGCCCGTGCGCTGTGGTCAGCACGCGACAGACCTGGCCCTCCTGGCACTGCGCATCCGTCATACACTCGCTATCGGTGCAGTAGTGCTTCCTGGCTCGCGCATCCGACAGACAGCCCAAAGGGGGTTCGCAGGCTGCATTTGAAGAACAGCGGCGCTTGTATGTAGTCAGAACCTTCCGCTCCTCGAAGGCCAGAACAGGGCTGATCTTCGCCGACACCGACTCCGCCCCCGATGAATGGAGCGGTCGATACAAGACGGACTGAGCCAGCCATGCCAGCGGCAGCACCAGGAGAAGTCCCAGGCAGGCTCCGAGGGCAGCACGCCAGTTCACTAACCGCATATCTCCAGGCACTCTTTGGTCGTGTCTTTCCCCTCCCCGCAGAGTGCGTCATAGACCTCTTTCGTGCAGTCAGGGCGCGCGAGGTTCTCCTCGGCATCTTTGTGCACGGCACGGTCGATGGTCCCCTCGCGCCCGAAGGCATGGGGACAGGCCGTCAGCCCGAGCAGCCACACGAAACAGGCACCTACGCGCAACGAGCGCATCCGTTCCTCTCCCATCAGGGCAGCGTGCACCGGAGAGGCTACTCCAGGACCCCCGCGATGGTTCGGCGGAATCTCAGGGGGAAGCCGGCTGGGCCACGGGCACGGCGGAGGGGGGCTCGGTGATGGTCCGCGCATTGACCAGCGGGCGTAAGAGCCGGAGCACGGGCAGCACGCTGCTGCGGTCATCCGTCCAGGTGATCGTCGGAGGCTCCGCCAGCTCCAGGCGGTGCACCTTCCCACTCGACTGGGCGAAGGTCCGCCCCCAGGAGAACGCCGCGTCCGGGCTGAGGATCATCCACTGGCTGCGCAGCGCATCCCCCTTCGTCTCGTTGATGGCCATCGTGGCGTGCATCCCGAAGGCTCGAGCATGCGCCAGCGCGATGGGCACCAGGTCCAGGTGCACGTTGCTGATGTGCAGCGCCAGCACACCATGGGGCGCCAGGTGCTTGCGATACACCGCCACCGACTCCTCGGTGAGCAGGTGCATCGGGATCGAGTCCGAGCTGAACACGTCCAGCGCGAGCACGTCGAACGCCTGCGCCTCGCCCCGCTCCAGCTCCTGCTCCAGGGAGATGCGCGCATCCCCCTCCACCACCTCCACCTTCGCCCCGGTGTCCTTCAGGAAGCTGAAGTAGTCCCCCTCGCCCTGCGCCAGGGAGATGACCTTCGGGTTGATCTCGTAGAAGCGCACCGTGTCACCCGCCTGGGTGAGCGCCGCGCTCGTGCCCACGCCCAGCCCCAGCACCCCGATGCGCAGCCCTGCCGACTGCCCCCGGGCCTCCCGCACGCGCCGGAGCTCGGCGATGGTCAGTCCCAGGCCACTCTCCGGAGTGAAGTACGCCGTGGCCTGCCGCCGCCGATCCGGCGAGGCGAACTGGACGCCATGGGTGATGGCGCCGTGCTTGAGCGTGTACTGGTGCCGGTACGCATCGCCCCTGGCGCTCTCGAGCACCTGCACCACCCCGAAGAAGTTGCGCGCTGTCAGCCGCACCTCCTTCCGGCTGTCCGCCACCGCCACCACCAGCCCGCACACCACGCCCGCCAGCACGAAGACGCGCAGGTTCCGTCCCAGCCGCGCCACCGGCTGCTCCCCCGCGGGGCGCGGCAGGAGCACCACCAGCGCCACCAGGCAGCACGCCGCCAGCGCCAGCGGGTACTCCGCGTACGTATCGAAGACTCGCGGCGCCACGATGCTGACGATGATGCCGCCCAGCACCCCGCCCACCGAGACCCAGAGATAGAAGGCGCTCAAGTAGCGAGGCGAGGGCCGCAGGCGCACCAGCTCGCCGTGGCACACCATGCAGCCCGCCAGCAGCGCTCCGCCGTGCGCCAGCAGCTGCAGCGTCAGCGGGAAGTGCGGCCCCTCGAAGATGGAGCGGATGACGCCCCCCACCGTGATGATGAGCAGCAGGATGCACACCGAGCGCGGGTACAGCGTCTCCCGCTCGAAGGTCAGGATGAAGGTGAGCAGGTACAGCGCCAGCGGCAGCACCCAGAGGAACGGACCGGCCGCCACGTCCTGCGAGAGCTGGTTCGTCGTGGCCAGCAGCAGCACCGACGCGCACGCGCTCAGCCCCAGCCACGCCAGCGTCCTTCCGAGCCCCGGACGCGTCCCCTCCTCCGCCGACGGCTCCTGACGAGGAGCAGCTCCAGGCTCGGGTGCCGACACCGCCTCCCGCTTCCACAAGTCCCAGGCGCACACCCCGCAGCCCACGACGAACAGAACGAAGCCCACCGCCCAGCCCCAGCCCTGCACGCTGCGTGGCACATACGGTTCGACGAGGAGGGGGTAGCTCAGCAGCGCCAGCAGCGAGCCCGCGTTCGACAGCGCGTAGAGCCGATAGGGCGAGGCCCCCGGCCGCGAGCGGGCAAACCAGCTCTGCAAGAGCGGCGCGCTGGTGGACAGCACGAAGAAGGGCAGGCCGATGGTCACCGCCAGCATCGCCAGCAGCCGGCCGGTGAGCCCCTCCACCCCTTCCGGCCGCCACTCCGGCCCGGGCGCCACCGGCGAGCCCACCCACAGCGCACGCACCGCGAGCACCCCCACCGTCAGCCCCAGCAGCCCCAGGTGCAGCTTCACCTGGGAGCGCGGCGCCAGGCGCGTGGCCACCCCGTGCGCATACGCGTAGCCGGCCAGCAGCGCCGCCTGGAAGAAGAGCATGCAGGCCGTCCACACCGCCGGCGTGCCGCCGAACCACGGCAGCGCGAACTTGCCCACCAGCGGCTGGACTCCAAAGAGCAGGAAGGCGCTGGCGAACAGGGTCAGGGCGTACCGAGGCATCGGGCGCGTAGGCTACACCGCCAGAGCCAGCCTGCCCCACCCCGCGAGCACCTCACTCGCCCGCCTGCCGCGACCACCAAGGGAGCAGGCATCGGCAGCCGCCGCCCCTCACCGGGCCCGGGGAGCGAAGAGCCGTGCCCCCGAGGGCGCCTGCGCCATCTCCATGGGCAGGTCATACAGCGCCTCGAGCCGCTCGCGCTCCAGCACCGTGTCCACCGGCCCCTGTGCCAGCACCCGGCCGTCCCGCATCAGCAGCGCGTGGGTGGCGAAGGCCGCGGCGAGGTTCACGTCATGCAGCACCGCCACCGCGCCCAGCCCCGCCTCCACCCGCGCCCTCACCCGGGCGAGCGCCCCCACCTGGTGGGCCACATCCAGGAAGGCGGTGGGCTCGTCCAGCAGCAGCAGCGCGGGCTCCTGCACCAGCCCGCGAGCCAGCAGCAACATCCGGCGCTCGCCGCCGGACATGGCCTCACCCGGCCGCTCCGCCAGGTGCGCCACGCCCAGCTCCTCCAGCACCGCGCGCGCCAGCGTGACGTCTCGCTCGGAGGTGAGGCCCCACAGCCCCAGGTGCGGGCTGCGCCCCATCAGCACCAGCTCCAGCCCGCTGAAGCCCTCCGCCGGCTCGAACGTCTGCGGCACCCACGCCACGCTCCGGGCCAGCTCGCGCGACTCCCACCGCGCCCGCTCCCGGCCCAGCAGCCGCACGCCTCCGCGCGTCCAGGGCAGCACGCCCAGCACCGCGCGCAGCAGCGTGCTCTTGCCCGTGCCGTTGGGCCCGAGCACCGCCCACAGCTCCCCGGCCCGCACCGAGAAGTCCACCCCCTGCAGCACGGGCGAGGAGCCATAACCCCCTTGAAGCCCCTGTGTCTCGAGCAGCGGCGCCACGGGCTCAGTTGCGCTTCTGCTCGAAGAGCCTGCGCAGCGTCCTCACCTCTTTGTGAAGACTCTGGCTGTACTCGTCACCCAGCTCGTTCATGCTCTCCTTCGCCTCCTCGTAACGGGGGCAGAAGATGGCGATGCGGCTGCTCTCGCACGGCTGATCCTGGGTGAACTTCCCATAGAGGCTGCGCACCGCGCTCCAGTCCTTCTGGAGCTCGGTGGCCTCCCTGCTGCGCGGGCCCTTCTTGGAGGGCCGCGTGTTCGCCTTCTTGGCCGGAGGCGGCGGCGCGTCGGGCAGCGGAACGAAGAAGTCATCCTCGACGGCGGCCTCGGGGCTGGCCGTCTCGGCGGGCGGAGGCGTGGACGGAGCCGCGGCAGCCTTGGCCGCATCGTTGGCGGGAGGCGCGGCCACGGGCGCCGGAGGCACGATGGGCGTCGGGTTCGCGGCCGCGGGCGCCATCCCCGGCGGGCCACTCGGAGGCTCCACTCGGGGAATGGGCGTGGCCGGCGCGGGCTTGGGCGGAGCATCGTCCGTCAGCTTCAGCGCGTGCTGCAGCTGCGGCAGCGCCACCACCACGGCGGCTCCGGCCACCACCAGCAGCAGGAAGCTCACGAGGACCCACGCCCACGAGCGCTTCCGAGCGGGCTCCGGCGCCGCGCCACGCCGCGCGTCCTCTCGCTGCGCACGGCGGCTGCTCTCCCCGGGCCGGGTGGGGATCGGCGTCTTCCGGGTGTCATCGCGGGGATCCCGAGGCGCGTCCGCCCCTCCATCCTCGATCTCGATGACCACGGGCCCGGAGTCTTCCTGCTCGGCGCTCGCGTCCTCTTGCTCCTCGCGCTCCACGGGGCGCTGCGCGCGCAGGTGGGGGCGAGACACGGACGGCATTCCCGTGGCCGACGCGCGGGTGCGACGCGGAGCCTTCGGGCGCGCCGGCGTCGGCTCCTCCAGCACGCCGTTGATGATGACCTGCTCCTCGGCCTCCTGGTGCGCTCGGAAGGCATCCTCATCCAGCACGACGCGCGGCTGCGTGTCTTCCGGAGGCTTCGAGGAGGCCATCAGGTAGCTGGGATGCGTGTCGTCCAGGCCGCGGCGGCTCGGATCGGGGCGCTCGTCCTCGCCCTCCGCTGACAGCTGCTGCGCGGGATCCATGGCCCAGACCGGCGCCTCTCCCATATCGGACTGAGCCGCGCGAGACGACGCGGAGCCGCGCGACCACTCCCGCGAGGAGGCAGGGGGCGCCTCGGAGGGCGGCTCCTCGTCCGGGACGGGAGGCGGCGCTGGCTCACGCATCGGATGGGCATCCGGCGGAGTGAGGCTCGCGGGCGGAGGCGGCGGCATGGCCGACGCGGAGCCTGGCCCCTGCGCCTCGGGAGTCCCCACCGTCGCGAGGTTCTGGAGGGTGAGAGCCTGCGAGCGGGCCACGTCGGGACCGCGAGGCTCATGCGCGTGCGCGCTGGCGGGCGACGGGGGCGGCATCGGCGCGCGCTGCGCCTCGACGGCCTTGAACGAGCCGGTGCCAGGCGCGGACGGAGCCCCCGCGCGCGGCACCTCTCCGGACCTCGGCGCGGGAGCGCCGCCAGAAGGCGGCGGAGGCGGCACGGCAGCCCGCGCCGGCTCCAGCGCCTTGAGCGAGGGCGAGCTGGCAGGCGGCGGAGGGACCTTCGGGGCCTCCAGCGTCCGCGCGGTGCCCGCGGTCTGCGCCGGCGGAGCCACACCGGGTGGCACGGCCGCCGCGGGGACGTACGGAATCGCCACCTCCAGCGTCGGCGCGCTCGTGCGCGGGGACGAGGGCGCCGCCGTGCCCACGGGCAGCGGAGGCGTCCGCTCGTGTGGATCGGTGCGCACCTCCACCGTGACGGTGTCGGTGGTGGGCGAGGTGGAGGAGAGCGACGGGCGCACGCGGGCACGAGCGGCCGCATCCAGCGCCTCGAAGGAGACGGCGGGACGCGTCTCCGCCACCGCCACCCCCGGCCGCGTCTCCTCATCATGCACCGAGGCCCCCGGCCGGCTGCGAGGCGTCGGCTGGAAGGAGAGCGGCTGGGTGGGCGGGTCCAGCTTGATGGTCTTCGGCGGGAGGCTGGGCACCGGGAAGCGCGCGCCCGGATCCGTGTCCAGCTCGGAGCGAGGGGGAAGCTCGCCCGTCTTCGACACCTCCTTGAGCTGCGCCAGCAGCTTGCGCTCGCCCTGGAACTCGGCGGCGAACAAGTCACGCATGAAGCGGCTGACGCTCTCCGGGCCCGCGCTCGGATCGATCTCCATCAGCACGCTCACCAGCTTGCCGCGGAACTCCTCGGCCGTCTGGAAGCGCTGGGCCGGCTCCACCGCCAGCGCCTTCATCACCAGCTGCGCCACGGGCGGCGGCGTGAACGGCTCCACCTCGAGCAGCGGGACGATGCGCGGGTTGGCCACCGCGGACATCAGCTCGCCGGAGTGCACGCTGTCGAAGGGGTTCTTGCCGGCGATGAGCTCGTAGAGGCACAGCCCCACCGCGTACAGGTCGCTGCGGCGGTCCACCTGCTGGTGCTTCGCCTGCTCCGGGGACATGTAGAGGAACTTGCCCAGGATGATGCTCGGGTTGGTCTTCGCCGCCGACAGCCGGCTCTTGGCCAGCCCGAAGTCGATCACCTTCACCTCCCCCTCGTAGGAGATGAGGATGTTCTGCGGCGAGATGTCCCGGTGGACGAGGTGGATCTCCTTCTCGTCGTCGTCCCGCTTGCGGTGCGCGTACGCCAGCGCGTCCAGCACCCGCCCCATCACGAACAGCACGAAGGTGAGCGGCAGCGGCACGCCCTTGTCGCGCACGCGCCCGGCCACCTTTCTCAGGTCCTTGCCGTCCACGTACTCGAGGGCCATGTACGCATCGCCCTCGTGCAGCCCCATGTCCAGCACCTGGGCGATGGAGCCGTGCTGCAGCTTCACCAGCGTGCGCGCCTCACCCACGAAGCGGTCGACGAACTCCTTGTCCTCGGCCAGCTGGGGAAGGATCTTCTTGATGACGCACAGCTTCTCGAAGCCCTGCGCTCCCTCCAGCCGCGCCAGGTAGATCTCCCCCATCCCGCCCGTCGCCAGGTGGGACAGGAGCGTGTACCGGCCGAACGGCTGCGGCCGGAAGGGACGCAGCCGGGCTGAGGAGGGAGACGTGTTCATTCGGTGTGGGGGCCCACGGTCCACGCATTCAAGCCTGTTTCGGGGCCGCCTCTCAACCGGTCAACCGGACGCGGGGCCATGGGACAGGCGATTCCCTGCCTACCTGACCCCTGGATTGGTGAGCTGGGGGACGTCCTCCTCCAGCACCTCGAAGGCCGCCACCTTGTCCTTGGGGGGCCTCACGAGGCGCTCTCCCAGAGGGAGGACGTCGAAGCGCGCTCCGATGGAAGCCAGGGTCTTCCCGGTAATCAGGACCTGCCCCGGGGTGGCGGTGTTCGCCAGCCAGCCGGCGATGGGGACACCCTCTCCCACCGCGCTGAGGTCCAGCCGGGCCTCGGGGCCGATCATCCCCACCAGACCTCGAGTGGTATGGATCGCGATGCGCAGCTCGCACCGCTCGTCCGCGGGGCGGCGCGCCATGGCCCGCTGCCAGTCGGCGCGCAGCGCCAGCCCCGCCCGGACCGCCCGGACGGGATCATCCGGCCGGCCCGTGGGGTAGCCGAAGAGGGCCCGGACGGACTCGCCCAGGAAGGACTCCACCGAGCCCTCGAAGCTGTAGATGAGGCCACTCATCTTCGCGTGGAAGTCGTTGAGGACGGCGGAGGCCCGCGTGGGGCCGATCCGGGAGCTGAGCGCGCCGAAGCCCGCCATCTCCGCGTAGAGGACAGTGAGGGGCCGCTCCTCCAGCGCCGGCAGCCGGCCTCCGGTGCGCAGGGCCTCCACGGCGCGGCGCTCGGCCACCTCGGGCGGGTGGAAGCGCTCCAGCAGGCGGCGCAGGCCCGCGCCGCTGCCGGCCCCCTCCTTCTGAGGCTGCGCCGAGAAGCGCTGCACCCCGCTGGCCACCAGGTGGGCCACGGCGGTGCAGGCCTCGAGCATCACCTCCAGGGTGGTCTCCGCCTCCGCGGGGGTGTTGACGTAGAGCACGCCGGCGAAGGGGGGCTCGCGGCCGATGGGGATGCACAGCACCCGGTCCACTCCATAGAGGATGACGCTCTCGCGGCCAGCGAAGCGCCGGTCATCGCGCACATCGCCCACGGCCAGCGCGCGACCCTGGCGCAGGGCCTCCTCGACGACGGCATCCGAGACGGGCACCTCGCCCTTGGCCAGCTTGCCTCGGTGACGCACGGAGGCGGGCACCAGGACGCCGCTGGAGTGGCGCAGCAGCACCACGGCGGTGGTGGCCTCGGTGCGCTCGAGCACGCGGTCCATGGCGGACTCGAGGAAGGCGGGCAGCGTGTCGGCGGTGGCCAGCGACTCCGCCGTGCGGAACAGCAGGACGAGCGTCTCGTAGGAGACGCGGGGGCTGGCCGTCCCAGGGTCGATGGGCGTGCCGGCCCCCGTGGGATTATCGAAGGCGACGGGCTCGAAGTTGTCGAGCGCCCTCAGCACGTCCAGGTCCTTCACGTTCTTGGCGAGGATGACGGAGGGCGCCACGTCATCCCCCATCCCGAAGCGGCGCACCCCTCCGGCGCCCAGGTCCACCATCTCCGTGGCGGCGCTCTCCACCGTGTGGGGCTGGCGCACCGAGAGGGTGTTCTCTCCGAGCGTGACGGTGTCTCCGGGGGACAAGTCCTTGCTGCCCTGCAGGGGCTGACCGTTGATGCGGCTGCCGTTGCGGCTGCCCAGGTCCTCGATGCGCAGCGCGTCCCCATCCACGTGCAGACGGGCATGCTTGCGGGAGACGAGATCTCCGCCGAGCACGATGTCGTTCTCATCTGCTCGGCCGAGGCTCGTCACCCCTTCGGGGAGATCGTACGGAGTGTCGAAGTAGCCCGGGCCGTTGATGATGATCTGCCACATCGGTCCTCCGAGATTACACGACCGTTCTGATTGTCAGCGCGGTTCTCCATTTGGGTGCTGACGATTTCACGGGCAGGTCGAGTCGCTGGGAAGGAGGCGTATCGCAACGCGTCATTCCAGGCTATCCTCCCGGCGCGAGTCCCAGAGCTGCAGCTCCCCATTGCCACTGAGGACGTATTGAAGGGCCGTGGGGCTGTCCGGAAACGCCTTGCGGACCTCCTGCCGGGCTCGAAGGACGGCGTCCGCGATGGGCAGGCCGGTGAGCAGATCGCGGTGAAGGGCGGCCATGAAGGTCGCTCCGGCCTCCGCGCCCGGCATGTCGAAGGCTCCGACGAAGGCGCCCACGCCCAGCTCGGTGGCCATGTCCAGGAAGCCCTCGCGCCCTTCGAAGACGGTGCCCGGGGAGATGGGAGCGGGCATCCGCTGGGCGCGAGCGTCCGTGAGGTACCACCCCAGCACCGGCGGAGCGAACGCCGAGGAGGGGGCGTTCAGCACCAGGAACGGCAGGCGTCCGCGGCTGAGGATGGAGCGCAAGGTGCCTTCCGAGAGGTCCACGTCCCCCGCGAGCCCCAGGAAGAGCTCGCCGTCCCTGCGGCCCACGAAGCCCGTGTAGTGGAGGAGATCGGGCAGCGCGGCATCCAGCTCCGCCATGACGCGGGTGAAGGTCGCGTCCGAGCCCTGGAGAACGGTGCAGGAGAACCCGCGCGCGCCCTGGTACTGCCGTGCGATGCGCTCGAGCTCGCGGGCCGAACCACCTCCAGCCGCGCCTCGTCCCTCGACGAGCAGGACGCGAGGAGCTGAACGAACCGGAGGAGCCCCTCGGGACTTGGCCGGGACACCGACGGGCACACGGACCAGCTTGCGCTGGAGGCACATCGGCTGGCCCTGGATGGGCAGCAGCTCCCAGGGGAAGCGCGACAGGCGGGGAGGCACACGCAGCAGGAGCGGCTCCTGCGACGCGGCGCCGCTGGCTCCCAGCACGTCGAGGACCTTGCGCACCTCCTGCCGCTCGAAGACCCGCGTGAGCTCCGCGTAGCGCGAGGCCGGCAGCTCCCCGCCCAGGCCCTCACCCACGGCCTGCTGCAGGACCAGCGCCATCTCCCGGTTCAACGCCGCTCGCCCGATCTCCTCGGCCACTTCCCGGCCCTGGCGGCTCAGCCGGAGCTTCACCAGCCCGTTCTTGAACCTGCCGAGGGCGAGCATGTCCGGCCCGGAAGCATCCAGCGGGAGCTCCTCGGCCACCGACTCGGCCGGCACGCCCTCTTCCAAGGCGTCCCCCAGCTCGTCATCCAGGGAGAACGACTCCAACGAGGGCTTGAAGGTCTGGGCCGTCTGAGGAGGCGCGGCACCCGGGGGCGCGGCGGGCGGCTTGCTCGTCGCGGACGCCGGAGACGGAATCGGAGCCGGGGCTGCCGCCGGCGCGGCCTCGGGCGTCTGGTTGAAGCTCAGCCAGGCAGGCCCCGTCTTCGCGGGCACGGCCTGGTTGTGCGAGACGACCCCGGAGACGGACCCGGCCGTTGCCGGCACGGGGGCCTGGTGCTTCACACCCCCACCCTGGGGCGGCGGCGGCGGCGGGAGCACCGCGGACTGCAACGACTCCAGGAAGTGCAGCACCTGCTCGTGCCGGTCCTTCTCATAGGAGATGACGCGGATGCGCGCCGTGCGCCAGAGCACCTCCCGCTCCACGGGCCCCACGTCCATCATCAGCGCGAAGCGATCGGGGACGAAGCCCTTGAAGTGGGTGAGCTGCCGGTCCATCAGCAGCCGGAAGTCCGGATCCGACAGCGAGTAGCCCACGAAGAAGAGTGCCTTGGTGAGCAGCAGGCCGGTGAAGGCCTCGTTGAAGGCGGGGTTGGCGTGGATGATCTCGCTGTAGTCGTGCGAGGTGAGCACCACCGTGTTGGGCTGATCGATGTCCCCGTGCGCCTTGAGGATGAACCGGCCGCCCTCGAAGAGCAGCCGGCCCAGCGCCTCCGTGTCCTTGTGGGTCAGCGTCCGCGGATAGCCGCCCAGCACCTTCGAGTAGGCGCGCTCCAGCAGCTTGTCGTAGTTGGTCGTCACCCACGCGCTGAAGGGCAGGTGCATCAGCAGCTCGTGCGTCCTGGGGAGCGCGGCCTGGTCTCCGCGCACCTTCTCCGTGAGGAACTGGTGGTAGGACGAGCCCAGCTTCTCCCGGCAGAACTCCGCCACCTCCAGCAGCTTGCCCCGCTTCACGAGCTCCCGGAGCTCGTCCTGGTGGCTCTCCCCGTCCGGCAGCGCGCGCCCCAGCTCCTCGATGCTCAGCTCGAGCAGCTTGCCCCACATGGGCAGCCCGGCCCCGGCCGACAGGCCCGCGCCGACGAACACCACGCACCGCTTCTCCTGGATGTAGCGGACGAGCAACCCGGGCAGCTTCGGAGTCATAGGAAGCCAACGATCGAACACGAAGCGGCTGCTTGCCAACATGGAGCGACCGATTCCTCCCCCAGCGTCGCTCCCACGCTCCCTGTGCTAGATCCGACCGCCATGGCCCACCCGCTGGCGATGGCACTCCTGGCGCTGTCCCTGAGCAGCACCCCTGTCATCCCGCGAGCCACGGGGCGCGCTCCCAAGCCGCCCGCCCCCGTCGAGAACCCCAAGCCGCCGCCTCCCGCCCCGGAGACGCCGCAGCCTCAGCGGCCGCCGCGCGACGAGCCCTCGGAGCAGCACGCCCAGAACACCCAGCGCGAGGACCCCGCCTTCGCGGTCATCCGACAGAACACCTCGCAGATCGAGAGCTGCTTCGCCCGCGCGCGCGCCCGCTCCCCTCGCATCCAGGGCGAGGTCGTCGTGGAGTGGGACATGACGCTCGGGGGCTACGTCGAGAAGGCGCAGGCCACCAGCAACACGACTGGAGACAGCGAGCTCGCCAGCTGCATCGTCAGCGCCGTGAAGGGCTGGTCGTTCCCGGGACGAGACATCACCCATCCCTCGCACCTGCGCCACGCCTTCCGGCTCACGGTGCTGCAGTAGCGCCATGACGACACGGGGGTTCCCCGTGTGGGAAGCCCACCCCTGAGACTCGAGTCTCATGCGTGCCTTGCGCGTCACGTACGCATGTCGCCTTGCCAACGCTCGACCGGTTCGTCACGGAAATGACACGGCGACGCACGCAACGTGTTCGCAATAACAGAACTCCCACACGACTCGGAAAGGCCGGCAACACTCCGGGTGTTGGCGGGGAAGATGAAAAGGAGCCCGTCCATCAGCTCTCCGCAGTGGAGCAGGAAAATTCCGCGATCCAGACGGGGCCCCTCACTGCAAAACCTACAGAGGTGAGCTCCGCTCAGAAGTATCCGACACCCCCGCACCTCCATTCAGGTTCGACCTTCAGCCAGGGGGGCAGCTCCGGGGATTTCCCCAAGGGAGAATCCGTATGACACCCGTAGACACCGAGCCGAGGCTGGCAGCCGTCCCGCGCCGCCGCCGGGTCTTGCTGGTGGATGACAGCGCCACCTTCCTCCACGCCGTCATGGAGGAGCTGCGCAAGGATGGGCACGAGCTGATCACCGCGGGCACCGCCGAGGAGGCGCTCGCGCTGCTCAAGACCCAGATGGTGGACTGCATCCTGATGGACCTGGTGCTGCCAGGGATGGATGGCATCGCGGCCTCGAGCATCATCCGCTCCAACCCGAAGATGGCCACCGTGCCGCTGCTGATGTTCACCGCGCGCTTCGAGAGCCAGACGATGGCGGAGGCGCTCGCGGCCGGGGTGGATGCGTTCTGTCCCAAGGCCAGTGACTTGTCGCTGCTGCGCTCCCAGGTGCGCAACCTGCTGCGGCGGCGGACGACGGAGTCCGAGCTCCCGGCCATCACGACGCCGCGCGCCCCCTCGAAGGCGGAGGCCAACCCGGGCACGCTGTTCGATCGCGTGGTGGCGTGCAGCGGCCTGCCTCCGGTGATCGCCGCGACGACCGTGGCGCGCGCGTGCCACCGCGCCAACGTGGATCCGGAGATCCTGGACGAGGAGAAGCTCCTGCGGTCCCTGCCCTTCATCCGCGAGGCGCTGCGCATCTTCCTGACCGAGCATGAGACGCGCAAGCGCATGGTGCACATCGAGGCGCTGGCGAACGTGGCGCGCCTGGCGTCGGCGGCGGGGGCCCGGTAGCCAGGGGCAGGCCGTGCGGGGCCGTCACCCGCCGAGGGGGCCGCCGCGCCGGTACAGCAGGGCGATGAAGAGCGGGCCGCCGAGCAGCGCGGTGATGACGCCGACGGGCGGCTCGGAGCCGAAGAAGGCGAAGGACACGCGCGCCAGCAGATCGGCCAGCACCAGGAACGCGGCGCCGCCCAGCGCGGAGAGCGGCACCAGCAGCCGCTGATCCGGACCGAAGGCGAGCCGCAGCACGTGCGGGACGATGAGCCCCACGAAGCCGATGAGGCCGGTGAGCGCCACGGCCCCGGCGACACTGGCGCTGGTGGCCAGCAGGAGCAGGCGCCGGGTGCGCGCCACGGGGACTCCGAGCGCCGAGGCGTCATCATCCCCGAGCGTCATCAGGTTGAGCCGGCCGGACAGCGCGATCATGACGCCGATGGTGACGGCCTGCAGGAGCGCGGCGAGCCCGAGCGTGGCCCCGCGCTCGTGGCCGAGCGCACCGGCGAGCCAGAAGAGGATCTCCCCCAGCCGGTCCGGATCCGACAGCGTCTTGATCAGGGTGATGGCGGCGGAGGCGAAGGCGTTGAAGACGACACCCGTGAGCAGCGCGGCGTAGGGCGCGCGGGCGGAGTGGCCTCGGCTGGCGGCCAGGACGAAGAGCACGGAGCCGCCAGCGCCCAGGAACGCGAGCAGCGCCGGGCCGGAGAGCCGCGACAGGCCCCCCATCAGCCCCGGCGCCACCTGCCCCACGGTGGCCAGGCCGAAGGCGAGCGCGAGCGTGGCGCCCAGGGCCGCGCCTCCCGAGACGCCGAGGACGAAGGGGTCCGCGAGCGGGTTGCGCAGCAGGCCCTGGAGGGTGGAGCCGGAGGCGGCGAGCCCCGCGCCGACGATGAGGCCCAGCAGGGCACGAGGCAGACGCACGGACCAGAAGATGACGGCGTCCGTGGACTTCGGCTGGCCCAGCGCCTTGGAGAGGGAGATGGGCTGCTCGCCGAAGCGGACGGCCAGGGCGAAGGCGAGCACGGTGAGCACCAGCCCCGCGACACACAGGCCCAGGATGCGCGAGGCACTCACGCCCCTGCCCTCTTGCCTCACGCCCCTGTCCTCCGCTCCGGAACCAAGCCAGCCCCTCTCGGGCGATGCGGGCGGCTCAGCGAACCTGGACGCCCGGATGCAGCAAGCCGAACAGCTCCTCGAGCCCCCGCGCCAGCGAGGGCCCGGGCTGCAGCAGCGCGAAGGAGGGCACCTCCACCCAGCGCGCGTCGGACAGCCCGGGCAGAGACTGGATCTTCTCCTTGCCCACGTCCACATCCGCGGCGTCCACCACCACGTCCGGGCGGATGCGCACCGCGCGTTCCACGGAGTAGACGGGGTATGCGGAGCCGCCATCGCCCGCGACGTTGATGGCGCCCGCGTCCCGCAGCAGCTCGTCTGCGAAGGAGCCGGGCCCGGCCACGACGAGGGGCTCGAAGCCATAGGCCAGGAGCACCCGGCGCGTGGGGAGCTTCTTCGCCGCCTCGCGGATCCGGGCGCGGGTGGCCTCGATGCGGGAGCTGAGCGCCTCCGCCTCCTTTATATGTCCGAGCGCCTGCCCCACCGCGCGCAGGGCGGCGAGCGTGTCCGCCACGCTGTGCAGGGGCAGCAGGAGCACGGGGACGCCCAGCTCCGCCATGCGCTCCACGGGCCGCTGGTTGCCGGGCCCCGGCTGGACGAGGACGAGGTCCGGCTCGAGCGCGATGACGGCCTCCACGGAAGGGTCCACGAAGCCCCCCACCCGAGGCAGGTCCGCCACGGCCTTGTCGGTATCGAAGCGGGAGACGCCCACGAGCGTGTCGCGGGCCCCCATGGCGATGACCATGTCCGTGAGGGACGGGGCCAGCGTCACCACGCGCCTCACCTTCCCCTCCTTCTTCGGCCCGAGGAAGCGGGGCGCGGCTTGCGGAGGGGCGGCACCCGCCGCGCTGGAGAAGCCCAGCACGGCGAGCAGGAGCAGTGAGGCGAGGCGCGGCATCATGCGGGGCTCCTAGGGAATGGCGACGACGTCACTGACGAGGGAGAAGCCGGCCTCCCGCTGGCAGGCGGGGATGGGCGCCGGCTTCGAGGGACCGAGGCCGCGCACCTCGACGAGCTGCGAGCCGGAGACGTCATAGACGAAGATGCGGCCCGCGTTGTTGTCTCCCACGTACGCCCGGCTGCCCACCACGGCGAAGCGGCCAGCGGACGGAAGGGCGCAGGTGCCGCCGGTCGGCGGGCAGGCGATGAGCTGCGTGGACACCACGGCGTCCTGCTCGTCGAGCAGCACCATGGACGTCTTCTCCACCGCCACGAGGTTGAAGCTGGCGTCATAGGTGGCCTTGCCGGCGCAGCTCACCAGGAGCTTGTTCGCCACGGGCGCGAGCCAGCCCGGGTTGAGGCAGTCGTTGCCGAGCGGCAGGTACGTCACCTCGCGCGTCTCCGGGGTGATGCGGGCGACGAGCCCGGGGCCGCCGGGGCCATAGGTGTTCGGGTCCAGGTTGTTGAGGGCCACATAGAGGCGCCCCTTGTGCGCGACGATGCCCGAGGGCGAGGGGATGGGGCTGCTGCCCTGGAACGGCTGGAGCGCGGCGCCCCCGGGGAGCTGGAGGTACGAGGTGTCGAGCTGGGGCTGGGCCGGGTTGGCCAGGCTCACGCGCGCCACCTTGCCACCGGCGGACACGTCGCCACCCAGGTTGCCATAGAGCGTCACCCACAGCTCCGAGCCGATCCGGGCCATGGCGAACGGGTTGGTGTTGGCGCCGAAGTCCACGGACGCCACGGGCGTCAGCCCGAGCCCCTGCGGGAAGCGCGTACCGTCGGTGAGCGGGCCCGGCTCGGTCTTGCGCTGGAACACGAGCAGCGTGTTGCTGGTGGAGTTGAGGACGTAGACGTACGGGTCCTCGACGAGCAGCTGGTTGGGCGCGACGCCCGTGTCGAGCGCGGGGACGCCGGGCAGGGGGGCGTAGTCCGACAGCCGGGCCTGGCGCAGCTTGTTGGCGGCATCGAGCACCAGCAGCACGTCCTGCATGGCGGCCACCGACTGCGGGCGCTCGCCGAGGGGGCGATTGGGTCCCTTGAGGTCCGAGCCGGACTGGATGCCCACCACCTGGCCGGTGTTGAAGCAGGCGGCGACGATGTCGTTGTTGCACAGGCCCTCGCCGCAGCGCTGGCAGCTCCCCTGGGAGCAGACCTGCTCCGGCCCACAGGCGACGCCACACGCGCCGCAGTCCGTGGTGGAGCTGGTCAGGTCCACGCACTCTCCGGAGCACTCGGTGAGGCCCTCGCCACACTCGACGCCTTCGTCCGGGCAGCCGCTCAGCAGCAGCCCGAAGGCCGCCACCGTCAGCGCCAACCACCTGGGAGCCGTCGTCTGCTCCATCCTCATCTGCCTGCTGCTCATCGCGAGTCCATCCTCTGCTGGGTGTTCGTGGGGGAAGGGCCGCCGAACGCCACCGCGAGCGTCGCGTAGGCGGAGCGGCCAGGAAGGGGGTAGCCGTCCAGGTCCTCGGCGTGCACGTCGAAGACGTTCTTCAGCTCCACGGAGACGGTCAGCTCGGGCGAGCGTCCCCAGGAGCTCGAGAGGCCGGCGTGGACGAAGGTGCGTCCCGGCAGCACGGCCTCCTCGGTGCGGTTGGTGAACTGCGCGGACTGCGCCGCCACCTCCACGCGCCCGGTGAGCCAGCGCGGGCCACCGGACACGCGCGCGTTCAGCTTGTGGCGGGGCCGGTACGGCAGCTCCTTGCGGTAGTAGCGCGGGTCATCCCGGAGGTTGCGCGAGACGAGCAGCGTGTAGCCCAGCGTGCCCGCCAGCCAGGGGTAGGGACGCCACTCGCCCTCGGCCTCGAGCCCGGTCACGCTCGCGGCGGCGAAGTTGTAGGGCTTGGCGGCGAATGGCGGGTACAGCTCATAGAGGATGAGGTCCTCGTAGAGGCTGTAGAAGCCGCCCACGGAGGCCAGCGAGTGCTCGGTGCGGTGCACCACCGCCATGTCCGCGTACAGCGCGCGCTCCGGGCGCAGCGCGGGGTTGGGCAGCAGCACGCCCTGGCGCACGTACAGCTCCAGGAAGGAGGGCGCGCGGTGGGCCTGGCCGACGTTGGCTCGCAGCTCGAGGCCCCCGGGCAGCTCCAGCGTGGCCCCCACCTTCGGAGACAAGAGCGTGTACGAGCCCGCGCGCTCCACGCGCAGGGAGGGCGCGACGAGCAGGAGTCCTCCCGCCAGCACCATCTCGTCCATCACCATGGCGCTGGCGCGCACCCAGCCCGGGCGAGCGCCATCCGCCGCGTTGTCCTCCACGCCGGTGACGTCCTCTGCGGACACCGTCAGCGCCGCGGACACGCCGTGCCAGCCCGCCAGCAGCTTGCGCGCCTCCAGCTCCGCTCCACCCACCCGCTGGACCTGGGAGGCCTGCTCCGACGGAGGCCCGTTGGACAGGGCGATGCGGTCTCCCCGGAACCAGGCCCGCGCGGAGCCTCGCGCGCCTTCGAGCTCTCCCGACAGCCGCAGGCTCGTCGCCAGGCGCCCCGTGCTCTGCCTCGCGTCCGGCAGCGGGTTGGTCGCGGTGCCCGCCAGGCCCCGGTCATCCGCGGACAGCTCTCCGAGCAGGTCCACCTCGAAGCCACCGCTCAGCTCATGCCTCAGCCGCAGCAGCCCGCCCGCGCCCCGCGCATCGTTGTTGGTCCGGCGCCGCTCGACGAGCGCATCGCCAGGAAACGCCGGGCTCGGATCGAAGAGAAAGGAGAAGTCTCCCTCGGACTGACCGCCGTGCAGCAGCAGCAGCGCCTCCACACCGGCCAGCGGCCCCGTCGCGGACAGCCAACCCAGGCGCGTGCCCCAGCTTCCATAGGTGGCCTCGCCGGCCACGCGAGCCTCCGAGCCGGGGCGATGGGTGATGACGTTCACCACGCCGCCCAGCCCGCCCGAGCCGTAGCGCGTGCCGGCCCCGCCGCGCAGCACCTCGAAGCGCTCCACCAGCGCCAGCGGCACGCGGGACAGATCGGCGATGCCTCCCGCGCCATTGAGCGGAACCCCATCCAGCAGCAGGGCCACGCCGGTGGGAGCCGCGCCTCGGACCACCACGTTCTTGCTCTGCCCGTAGCCGCCGGAGTCCTGCACCTGCACGCCGGTGGAGGTGGAGAGCACCTCGGCGGCATCCTTCGCGGCTCCGCCGTAGTCGGACGTCTGGATGACGGTGAGCGCGCCGCTGGGGTCCCTCTGGCTCGCGGAGTCCAGTGGCTCGACGACGCGAGGCGCGCTGACCTCCACGGTGGGAACGGAGATGACCTCGCCGCCCTCGGGCTCGGGGGAGATGGGGGCGTCGGCCTCGGGCGCGCTCTGGGCCCGTACGACTCCACTCAGGCTGAGCGCCAGGCCCACCGCGGCCGTGGCGAGGAATGACTGCCCCATGCTCCGCCTTCCGCTCTCTCCATCGAAGAGAGAAGGCCAACCGGTGGCGTCTCCAAGGACGACCGGACCTCTGGGCAGGTCTCCTGGCTCATGGGCTCCGGCGCGAGAGCGCACGCTGCGCCTCTCCGAAAGGAGCCCTCCCCCTTCCCCAGGAGCCCTGCTCCCGAGTGGGGACTGCCGAGGACTCCGGCCCTGACCTTCAGGGCTGCCCACATACAGTGGCGGGACCGCGCCGGACTTCCACCGGCTTCCCTCTTGCGTGCCCGACGTGGGCACCCAAAGGCGCGCCCCTTCTAGGGGGTTCAGCCCACGGACGTCAAGCGCACGGGCGTGAGTGCCCGAGCATGAACGTACTGCTCGAACGCGGAGGCATGGAGGAAGGCCATCTCCACGCCACCGAAGCGCAGCGAGGCGCGCTCGAACAGCGGCGTGGGCCGGCCGGGGACGATGAGCACGCCGGCCTGGAAGGTGCCGTTGTGGCTCTCGGCGTCCACCACGTGCCACATGCCGGTGTGCGGCTCCTGGCGGAAGCAGGCGTGGAGGCGCGACACGGTGGCGTCCTCGATGACGAGATCGCAGTCCGGAGCACGACCGAGGGTGATGTCGGCTCCACCCATCGTGCGCTTGCGAAGCTCGAACACGAGCGGCTCGGCGGCGCCATGCCGCCGGGGCCGCGTGTCGGGCACCGTGAAGTCGACGAAGCCCAGGTGGGGATCCGGCCGGGGCGGCGGAGACTCCCAGACGAGCACGGGCCAGGAGACCGCCTTGAGGACGGCTTCACGGTCATACATGAGCTGAGAGGCCAGAACAGAGAACCTGAGCGCCACGACGCCACCCCTCTCCCGGAGTCGATGCCGCAAGCTGTACATGCCCCTGGGTGGCGACTACCCCCCTGCACCTCGGGGGGCTTGCATTGATCTCGAGCGTCCACTCCGAGCGTGATTTTTCTCGGAGGGCCGTCTCTCAACGCGAGCCCTGTTCAGCGCGCAACGTCTGGCTGACGCGCTCGGCCTCGCGGAAGACGCGCAGCAGGTTGCCGCCGAGGATCTTCTGCACCTGCTCGGGGGTGTAGCCGCGAGCCAGGAGTGCCTCGGTGATGCGAGGCAGGTCCGCGACGGAGTCGATGCCCTCCGGGGTGGAGGAGATGCCATCGAAGTCCGAGCCGAGCCCCACATGTTCGACACCCGCCACCTTGGCGACATGATCGATGTGGTTGATGAGCGCCTCGAGGGGTGGGCGCGCGAGCTTGCCGGCCCACTGCCGCTCTGTGGCAATGAAGGCGCGCAGGCGGGTGCCAGGGTCAGCTTTGCGCAGCTTCGCCGACACGGCCGCCATGGCGGCGTCGCGGGCGCGCGCCTGGGCGGAGTAGCCCTTGCTGAACTCCTCGTCGATGAAGGCGGAGAAGAAGTTGACCATCACGACGCCGCCGTTGGCGGCCACGGCGCGGAGCATCTCGTCGGTCATGTTGCGGCGGGCGGAGGTCAGCGCGCGGGCGGACGAGTGGGAGGCGATGACGGGCGCGCGAGACACCTTCAACGTCTCGAAGAACGTCTCGTCGGAGACGTGGGAGATGTCCACGAGCATCCCGAGCCGGTTCATCTCGCGGACGACGTCCTCGCCGAAGGGGGTGAGGCCGCCGTGGTGCTTCACCTTGGGGTTGTTGATGTCGCCGGAGGCGTCTGCCCAGCTGTTCGTGTTGGACCAGGTGAGGGTCATGTACCGCACGCCGAGCCGGTAGAAGGCGCGCAGCAGGTGGAGGTCGTCCTCGATGGCATGGCCGCCCTCGATGCCCATGAGCGTGGCGAGCTTCTTCTGGACGCCCGAGCGCGCGTCGACGATGTCCTGGGCGGACAGGGCGAGCACCATCTGATCGGGGTGGCGTTCAATCTGCCGGTGGACGGAGTCGATGAGGCTCAGGGCGCGATGGGCGGCGCGGCCGGCGTGCGCCTGGGGGTCGACCCAGATGGAGAAGAAGACGCCGCCCAGGTTGCCGGCGCGCGCCTTGGCGAGGTCCACGTGGCCCTCGGTGATGGGCGTCTCCGAGCCGATATCGAAGCCCTCGTCGAGGAAGCGCTGAGGCGTGTCCATGTGTCCATCGATGACGATGGCCGACTGATGAACAGCGCGAGCATCGGGGGCGGGAGGAGCGGCGACGGGGGATGTGCCCGCGAGCAGCAGGGTGACGAGGAGGACACGGATCAAGACAGGACTCCTTCGAGGAAGGGCGAGCCCGCTCTATCATGCTCGGAGCTTCAGCCCAGGAGGGGACGACCATGTCGTGGCTCGACACATTGGATGACATCCGGACTCGGGACTTCAGCAAGGTGCCAGAGAAGGAGCGGGACAAGACGGCGCGAGAGGTCATCAACATGTGCTCGTACGCGGCGGCGCTGGTGGCCATCTCGCCGCTCCCGCTGTCGGACGTGGTGCTGACGCTGCCCATCCAGACGGGCATGGTCGTCACGGTGGGGCACATCTACGGGCGCAAGGTGACGAAGGCGTCCGCGCGGGAGCTCATCCTCGAGCTGGGCACCACGGCGGGAGTGGGCCTGCTGGCGCGGCAGGGCATCAAGGCGCTCGTCCCCGTCTTCGGCGCGATCCTCACGGTGGCGCCGGCCTTCGCGGCCAACTGGGCGATGGGCCGCGTGGCGATGGAGTACTTCAAGGACCCGGGCCTCAACCGCGAGGGCCTGAAGGAGGTGTTCCGGCGAGCGAAGGCCGAGGGCAGCTCCCTCTTCACGCGGGAGGGGTTCGAGCGCTTCCGGAAGCAGAACGAGAAGAGCGTGCAGGACGTGGCGAAGGCGGCGAGCCAGCAGGCCGAGACCGAGACCGAGGTCGAGGCTCCAGCTCCGAGGAAGGCCGCGGCGAAGAAGGCTCCCGCGAAGAAGGCGGCCCGGAAGAAGCCGGCCTCGAAGAAGAGCGCCGCGAAGCGGTAGGCCTCACCGTCCATTGGAGTCCACGATCGTGGACGCTCGGCGTGCTCTGTAAGGGGCGCGCCCAGGTGTGCTCAGAGGGAAACACCGTTGGCACGGCGGCTGCTCCAGACGCGGGCGACCTCAGGCGGTCGAAGCCGATGAGGCGCCCGCGCCACGGTGGCGCGGGGAGAGTGAAGGAGCGAGGTAGGAAGATGCTGACGGCAGGAAAGCGGTTGGCGGTGTTCTCCATTCGGGAGGGCAAGGGCGGGAGCATCTGGGTGCGTGCGGGGAGCGCCTTCGTGAACAAGGACGGCTCGCTGAACGTGCTGCTGGACGTGCTGCCGCTGGACGGCAAGCTGCACGTGCGCGAGGCGGCGGACAAGCGGGACGGGGCGCAGGCGGCCGGGGGGCGCTTCCCGGCGGATGCGGGGCTGGAGTCGGGGCTCATCGGAGGCCACTCGTGAGCGGGCGTGCGGCCAGGGTGGCGTGGATGGTGGTGCTCGGGCTGGTGTTGTGTGGGCCCGGGCTGGCGGAGGCAGGTCGCAGCCGCACGCAGTACACGGGAGTGGTGAACCTCAACGAGGCGTCGAAGGAGGAGCTGGATCGCCTTCCGGGCGTGGGGCTGAAGGCGGCGGAGCGCATCCTCGAGCGCCGGAAGAAGCAGCCCTTCAAGCGCATCGAGGAGTTGGTGCGCGTGAAGGGCTTCGGGAAGAAGAAGTTCCAGAAGCTCAAGCCGTACCTCACGTTGACGGGTGCCACGACGCTGCAGGCGGAGAAGAGCAGCGCTTCGGACGCGCCGAAGAAGTCGAAGCACTGAAGCCGTAACCTGGGCCGCTCCGTTGCCGACATGGCGGAGCGGCCCTTCTTCTCCCAGGCAAACCTGGAGAGTCATCGCTCTCTCGTTGAAGTGCCCATAGCCTGAGGCTCCTCTCCTGGTTGGAGGTCCCCCATGCAAACTCGTCGGCTGGGCGCTGGAATCCTGGCACTCCTCACGGCATGCGCGAGTACGCCACGTCACGCATCCGCGAGCATCGATCCGTACGAGGCAGCGCTGGCAGCGGCCCGGTACGAGCTGCGCGTGCTCACCTCTGGCACCGCAGGAGTAGAGCCTGTGGCCGTGGACGAGGAAGAGTTTCACGAGGCCATGCGAATGCTGGCGTCGACAATTCCTCCATCTCACAGTCCCCAGGAGACGGGGCGATGGCTGATGGAGGGCGGGCTGGAAGCCGACCTGCTGGCAGAGGTGGAGAGAGGGCAGGTGGTGCGACTGATGCCGCTAGAGGACACCAGTCCGCTGGATGCAGCAACGGCGGCAGAGATGAGGCGCAAGTACTTGAGCTTGTGCCAGCACGACTACGAAGGGGGTGATTGCCTGGGGCTGCTGACCGATGGCCCTACCTTGCAGAGAGATGATCTGCGCACTCTGGCGCTGGCGCTTTCCTTGAAGGGAGTTCTGAAGGAGACCCGCACTGCGCTCGCGGGCATGGTCTCGCCACAAGCGTTGGTGGCGATGATCGCGTGGACTGCCGGCTTCTATCTGCTGCTGTGGCTGTTACCTGAACCGGCCTCTAAAGCGTTGGCAGCGGCTTTGACCATGACCCTCCTGGCGTGGTTGCCAGTACACACCCTGTGGAGCCTGATGGAGGGGTGGGCTCGCCTTGTCCATGAGGTGGACCGATCTACCCGCTTCGAGCAGCTCGAAGTGGCGAGCCAGCGCTTCAGCCGGGTCATGGGGGAGGAAACCGCGCGAGTGCTGGTGATGCTCGTGACGGCGGCGCTGAGTGGGAGCGTGGCGAGCCTTGCCATGAAGCTGCCGAAGCTGCCGGGCTTCACACGTGCCTCGGTCCAGGCTGAGGCGCAGGGCTTGAGACTCGCCGAGGTTGGCGAGGTGGAAGCGGTGGCAGCGACCGAGGAGGGGACCTTCACCCTCATGGTGCGCAGCCCAAGTGCTCGTGGAGGCACCGCGATGGTGGAGGCGACGGAAATCGCCGAAGCGCGTGCGAGCGCCGTCACCATCATCCGCCACCGAGGCGGCAACCGGCAGGTCTCCATGAATGGTCAGCGCTGGCACGTGCCGGCGAACAGGTCCATCAAGGAGCTACCTGCCAAGGATCCCGTGGGAGACGAGCTCCAGGCGGCGGCGCAGCGTGCAGCGAAAGGCTGGAGCCGCAACGATTTATCGGATGCCGAGCTCGAAGCCATCAACCGCGCCAGAGCGCAGGGAAAGTACCTCGAAGCCAACCTCTGGGAGCGAATGTACCGAGGCAGATGGGTGGAGAATGTACTGAGGGAGCAGTTCAAGCACCTGAGGTGGAGCCGAACCGGGGTCGACGCGTTTGACCCAGCAACAGGGTACCGATACGAGGTGCTCTCAGGGACGGCATCGAACATGGAGCTGCACGGGCGACGGATGACGGATGAGCTCTTCCGACTCATCACGTTCTGAGAGGCACAGGGATGTGGCTGAACAACGTCATCTATGAAGAGCGCGTCATCGAGAACGAGCGCTTGGAACTCACTGCGAGAGACGCCCTCTACTTCCTTGGACACAACCTCACGCTTCGCCGTTGCGTCCTCGTCCTCCGAGTCCCCGCGGAGCGGCTCCACATCAACAGGGCGCACCTCGTGGAATGCACCGTGGAGGCTCAGCGGGAGCTGAAGAACTTCAAGTGGAGCCAGGCCCACTTGAGCGGCTGCAGGTTCACCGGGCGCCTCATTGGTAATGATTTCGGGAGCTGGCGGGATACAGACGAGGGCAGTATCGCGGAGTGCGATTTCACCAGCGCCTACCTCGATCAGACCCGTTTCCTCGGGTGTGACGTCGGCACCCTTCGGTTCCCCTCCTGGCCATGCTTCACCCTCTTGGATCCGGTGCGCCGATGGCGCGACCTTCGTGCCCTCCCATGGCCGGGAGACATTGGCCCGGTCGTCATCGAGGGATACGCGGACCGCCCGCCCTCGACAAAGGCCGTGACGTACTCAGCACCGGAGCTCGCGAAGCGCAGCGGCACCACCCCGGAGGCCATCAAGGTAATCCTCGAGCAGCTCGACGGCGTGAGCTACTGACGCGTCCTTGGCGGGCAGAAGCCACTGGACATTGAAAAGGTAGGATTTCGACCTACATCTCAATCCACATTTCAGGAAGCTCGGCTGGCTGCTGTGCGGCTGGCCCTTCTTGGGGGTGCAATCGATCTTCCTCTGTGGAAAAGGATGGATAGAGCTAAAACTGTCGGATGGGGAACCCGGAGGCCGAGTTGAAAGAGACTGCGGACCTGGAAGAAAACGTAAGCGTCGAGCCATCGCCCACCGAGCAGCAGGAGAAATCTCGCGGCCCTCAGCTGGGCGAGGTCCTCGAGTTCATGCGCCTGCTGTGGGCCGTGGATCACGGCCTCCAGTCCACGTCCAAGCGCATGGAGTCCACCCTGGGCATCACCGGTCCCCAGCGACTGGTGCTGCGCCTGGTCGGCCGCTTCCCAGGCATCACCGCGGGAGCGCTCGCGCAGATCCTCCA
Organism: Hyalangium gracile; assembly: GCF_020103725.1. Taxonomy (NCBI): domain Bacteria; kingdom Pseudomonadati; phylum Myxococcota; class Myxococcia; order Myxococcales; family Archangiaceae; genus Hyalangium; species Hyalangium gracile. The sequence continues at coordinate 326,455 of NZ_JAHXBG010000009.1, forward strand.
CGTCCACCCGAGCACCCTCACCGGCGTCCTCAAGCGCCTGGAGAAGCGTGGCCTCCTCGAGCGCAAGTCGGATCCGCTCGACGGGCGCAAGGCGCTCTTCGCCCTCACGGAGGCCGGACGGGCGCTGGATGTTCCCTCCACGGGCACCGTCGAGGCCGCCGTGCAGCGGGCGCTGTCCAAGATGACCCGCGCGCGCATCCTCCACACCCAGGACGTGCTGACCGCGCTCGCCGAGGAGCTGGGCGGAATCCCCACGGAGGCCGACCCTCCGGATGACGGCTCGGCCCGCCGCTCTGCTACCCGCTGAACCTCCGTCCCCTGCTCCCTTCCGGCGCCTGACAGAGTGCCTCTCCGCCAGGGCCCTTCCTCACGAGGGGCCGCGCATGCGGCGGGAGCTTGCTACACAATTGGGAAATAGGCGGCCCACCTGCGGGTTGCCTCGCTACTGAGCGGACGAGACTGTGACCGTCGAAACCCCGCAGACCCCAGGCCCGGAACTCCCACCTCCTCCCCCGCCTCCACAGGCCCAGGCCGTGGCCCGCCCGCGGCTGCGCTCCCGCGAGGTGGAGGCGCTGCTCGGCACCGTGCGCGCCCGCCAGCGGCGCCAGCTCTGGATGGAAGGAGGCATGCTCGGCGCCATCACCTTCCTGGTGCTCGGGCTTGCCGGCGGCTTCCTCGGGCTCGTGACGCCGGACCTCGGCCGGTGGATCCTGATCTTCTCCCCGCTCGCCGGCATCGCCGTGGCGTGCGCGCTGGGCATCGTCCTGTCCCGCAAGCTCGTGGGAGATGACGTCCGCACGGCGCGACTCATCGGCGAGCGGCGGCCCGAGCTGTCCCTGGACGTGCTCGCCGCGGTGGAGCTCTCCCAGCAGCACGGCAAGGATCAGCACTCGCAGATGCTCGTCGCCGCCTTCCTCAGCCAGATGGACTGGCGGGCGCGGCAGGTGGACCCGGCCACCGTCGTGGACCGCAAGCGGGTGCGGCGCGTGGGCCAGGTGCTCGGCGCCGTCGTGCTGGCGAGCGTGGTGCTCCTGGCGCTGGCCGGAGGCCGCTGGCGCGCGGGCGTGACGAAGGCGTGGGAGGCGGGCCGCGAGGTGGCGACCGCCGCCCAGGTCGAGCCCATCACCGGAGACATCGAGCTGACGTACCGCTACCCGGCCTACACGGGGCTGGCGCCCCGCACGGTGACGGGCACCAACGGCGAGGTGAGCGCGCCGGCCGGCACCGAGGTGGTGCTCAAGACGCGCTCGGACCGCGAGGTGGAGCAGGCAGAGCTCGTCGTCAACGACGAGACGCTGCCGCTCAAGGTGGAGGGCAAGCGCGAGCTGACCGGCTCCTTCGTGGCGAAGAAGACGGGCCGCTACCACTTCGTCTTCCACACCCAGAAGCGCAAGCCCGTCGTGGGCCCGGACATCCCCCTCAACGTCGAGCCGGACGCGGCGCCGCAGGTGACGCTGCTCACCCCGGCCACGGAGCTCGAGGTGGACCCCGGCCAGCAGGTGACGCTCAAGTACGAGGCCAGCGACGACTACGGGCTGGGCGAGGTGGCGCTCGTGTTCCGCACGCCCGGCGCCCAGGAGGAGACGCGCGTGCCGCTGCCGCGCGAGGACGGCCGGCGCAACAAGGGCACGTACACCTGGGACTTGGGCCGCTTCACGGTGAAGCCGGGCGACCGCATCACCTACTACATCGAGGCCAAGGACAACGACGCGGTGGAGGGCCCCAAGCGGGGCATCAGCCGCACCCAGGTGCTGCGCATCTACAGCGCCGCCGAGCACCGCCGCGCCGCGCTCCAGAAGGCCGAGGCGCTCTGGGGCCGGCTGGTGGACCACCTCGCGGACCGGCTGGAGGGCTCGGACCACGAGGACAAGAAGGACGCCGAGCGCGTCACCGCCGGCCAGAAGGTGGACGTCAGCGGCCAGCAGCTCGTGACGGACATGCGCGCGCTGGCGCAGGACCTCAACCGCGAGCGGGACGTGCCCAAGGAGCTGGTGGGCGCGCTGCTCAACATCGCGGATGGGATGTCGCGGAAGATCTCCGCCACCATGGACTTCCGGCGCCTGTACCTGCGCACCCAGCGGCTGCGCGGCGAGGACTACGGCACCGGCACCCGGCTCACCGCCGCGGTGAAGGACGAGATCGCCGAGACGGAGAAGGACATCCTCTACCTGGAGTCCCTGCTGGACAGACAGAAGCTGGAGGCGCTCCAGGAGCTCTCCAAGCAGCTGGCCGAGGAGCGGCGCGACCTGGCGCGGCTCATCGAGCAGTACAAGGAGAGCCCCAACGACGCGGCCCGCCAGCAGATCCTCCAGGAGATCGCCGAGCTGCGCCAGCGCATCAACGAGCTGATGCAGCGCATGGCCGAGCTGCGCAAGGGCATCCGCGACGAGCACTTCAACGCCGAGGCGCTCTCCGAGATGATGAAGGACCAGGACATGCAGAGCGGCCTGGACCAGGTGGAGAAGCTGATGCGCGAGGGCAAGGCGGACGAGGCGCTCGCCAAGCTCCAGGAGCTCTCCATGCAGATGGACAAGATGATGGAGTCGCTCAACAAGGCGCAGGGCGAGATGGGTGACAAGCAGTACCCGGAGCTGGCGCAGAAGTTCGGCAACTTCATGGAGGACCTCCGGAAGACGATGGAGGAGCAGCAGAAGGTGGCCGACGCCACCAAGGCCCTGCGGGACCAGGCGCGCAACCAGAACCGGGAGCGGCTGGGCGAGAAGGGCAAGGCCATGAAGGAGGAGCTGCTCAAGCAGGTGGAGCAGGTGGAGAAGAGCTACGAGCAGCTCAAGCCGGAGCAGCTCAACAGCCGCGCGGCCGGCCCGCTCTCCGAGGCCCAGGCGGAGCTGGAGAACCTGAAGAACGCGCTGAAGGCGGACGCGTTCGACCTGGCGGCGGACTCGGCGCAGCGCTCGGAGGACATGGCGCAGCAGATCGCCTCCATGGGCGAGCACCAGCGCAAGCTGGACGAGATGTTCGGCAACCCGGACGAGGTGCGCCAGCAGTCGGCGCAGCTGGCCCAGAAGCTCCAGAAGGACGCGCAGACGATGCAGGAGGTGAACCAGAAGCTGCAGTCGCTCTTCCCGGAGCCGGGCTCGCAGCTGGGGCAGCAGGAGCGCCAGCAGCTCAAGCAGCTCTCCGAGCAGCAGCAGCAGCTCGAGCAGCGCGCCCAGGGGCTGCGCCAGCAGATGGAGGAGATCCAGCAGCTGGCGCCCGTCTTCGGCCAGCAGTCGGGCGAGCAGATGGAGGAGATCGGCCAGCGCATGGGCGAGGCGGCCCAGCGCATGGGTGGCCAGGATCCAGGCCGTGGCTACGGCCAGCAGCAGGCGGCGCTGGAGGGGCTCAAGCGCTTCCAGCAGCAGATGAAGGAGAGCCAGCAGGGCCAGGGCCAGGGCGGGCTGCCGCTGCCCATGGGCATGGGCCGGCGCGAGGGCAACGGCATGGATCCGCGCGACAAGGTGGAGCTGCCGGACGAGGACGCGTTCCAGGCGCCCAAGGAGTTCCGCAAGGACCTGCTGGACGCGATGAAGCAGGGGGCTCCCGAGCGTTACAGGGAGCAGGTGAAGCGCTACTACGAGGAGCTGGTGAAGTGAGCCGTCATCCGGAGATTCAGGGCCGAGCCCCCTCTCGCCGCCGGGAGGGGTTGGGCGTGCTGGCGATGCTGGGGCTCCTGGGGCTGGTGCTCACCGCCGCGCCGGCCCGCGCGGACGAGGAGGAGGACGAGCTCCGGACCGAAGTCAAGACGCGCCTGGGCAAGGTGGAGGATGCCATCGACGGCTGGGACATCGTCGGCGCCACCCGCGAGCTGGCGGAGCTGGAGAAGCTCGTCCCGGAGAGCGTCGAGGCGGTGAAGTACTTCCGGGGGCGCATCGCCTTCGAGGAGGGGCGCTACGCGGAGGCGCTGGAGCTGCTCCAGCAGGCGGGGCTCGAGGACAAGCCGGGCAGCTACCTGCGGCTGGCGAAGGACACGCTCGCCCTCACGAAGAACCACGCGAAGGCGGAGAGCGAGCACTTCGTCTTCTACTACCCCAAGGGCAAGGAAGAGGTCCTGGTGCCCTACGCGCTGGAGACGCTGGAGTCCATCTACCGGGCCATGAAGGAGGACCTGGGGTGGACGCCGCCGGGCGGCAAGGTGCGCGTGGAGGTGGTGAACAACGCGCGCGAGCTGTCGAAGGTGAGCACCCTCACCTACGAGCAGATCTCCACCACGGGGACGATCGCCATCTGCAAGTTCAACAAGCTGATGGTGACCAGCCCCAAGGCGGTGGCGCGAGGCTACGACTGGCAGGACACGCTGGCGCACGAGTACATCCACCTGGTGGTCAGCCAGGCCAGCCACAACGAGGTGCCCATCTGGCTGCACGAGGGGCTGGCGAAGTTCCTGGAGTCCCGGTGGCGCGGCCCCGGTGGGCTGGGGCTGAACCCGTCCGCCCTGGCGCTGCTGGGCAAGCGGGTGAAGGCGAACTCGCTCGTCCCCTTCGAGAAGATGAGCCCGTCCATCGCGATGCTGCCCAACGCCGAGGACGCGGCGCTGGCGTTCGCGGAAGTCTTCTACGCCATCCACTACGTGCACGAGACGAAGGGCACGGCGGGCTTCCGCACCATCATCCAGGAGCTGCGCAACGGGCAGACGGACCGCAAGGCGGTGGAGGCGGCCGTGGGCATGCCCTTCGGCCTCTTCGAGAAGGCGTGGCTGGCGCACATCAAGAAGCAGCCCTTCCCCAAGGAGCTGCTGCCGCGCGAGGAGGTGGTGCTGAAGGAGCACGCCAAGGAGGACGACAAGGAGGACCCCAAGAAGGGCCGGGAGATCTCCTTCGGAGACTTCATGGAGGTGCAGGAGCTGCCCGCGCGCAAGCTGGCGCACCTGGGCGAGCTGCTGCGCGAGCGCAACCGGGTGAAGGCCGCGGCGGCGGAGTACGCCAAGGCGTACCAGATCGTCGGCGACAAGTACGAGTCGGTGTCGAACAAGTACGCGCTGACGCTGCTGGAGCTGCGGCGGCTGGACGAGGCGGAGCAGGTGCTGCGCGGCTCGCTGCGGGTGCACCCGGGCATGCCGGGGACCAACGTGCACCTGGGCCGCATCATGCTGTTCCGCAAGGACTGGGCGAAGGCGAAGGCGGCGTACATGGAGGCGCTGTCGACCAACCCGTTCGATCCGGAGATCCACGTGGCGCTCACGAAGATCCACGACGAGCTGGGGGAGACGGCGCTCAAGGCGCGGACGAAGCAGGCCGGAGCGATCCTCACGGGCATGACGCCCGACGCCATCGAGAACGCGTCCTTCAAGTTCATGCGGGACGAGCGGGAGCTGTCCGGAGCGGACGTGCCTCCGCCCACGCCGGAGAAGCCCGCGCCCGAGGCGGCGAAGGACGGCGGGAAGTAGCTCAGCAGAACTTCGCGAAGACGACGGCCTTGCCCAGCGTCTCCTCGCCCCCGGCCCCCGCGAGCCCCTTCACCAGGGCGAGGATGTCGGGGGCCTGCTCGACGTGCCGGGACACGAGGTAGAAGCACTCGACGGCGGCCCGGTCCAGCACGGCCTGGGAAGCCTCGGGAGCCGTGCCCTGCTCCGGCGAGCACAGCGCCGCCACCTCCGGGTGCCCCACCAGCGTGAGGCGGAGCATCGCCACCCGCAGCACCAGCCGGAACACGTAGGCGAGCAGGTTCGGCACCTCCGTGAACGGAGTGCGGAGCCACTGCGCGACGAGGTACTGCCGGAAGTACTGCTCGGCGCGTGCTCCGTGCGTCGCTTCGAGCTGCCGCCACCGCGTGACGTAGGCAGGCCACGCGCCAGAGGTGTCCTCCGTCTCGGAGTCGGAGCCCCAGAGCGACATCAGCACGCCATGGACGAAGGGCCCGAAGCGCTCGCCCCGAGCCGCCGCCCTGCGCGCCTTCAGCATCGACGCCAGCAGCCCGGCACAGGGGCCTCCCGGAATCTGGAGGGCCGCGAAGCTCCGGTGCATGGCCTCCAGCGCCTCGGGGTCCTCGAAGCCCTGGAGCAGCGCCTGCAGCACCTCCGCTGCTTCCGCCGGGGTTCCCGCGAAGGGCTCGGCGCTCCGGAAGACGGAGTCCAGCCGGAACGCCAGCTGTCCCAGGAACATGAGCCGCGAGGCGATGGAGAACTCGCGCCGGTTCAGGACTCGCAGCGCGGCGGCGCGGATGAGCCCGGCGTTCAGGACGTACGCATCCGCCGGCTCTCCGGGCAGGGACCGGGCCGCCTCCAGCCGAGGCACCTGGTCCACGGGCCCGGGCACCTGCTCCAGCGCGCCCTCCTCCAGCAACAACAGCCGCGCCATCTCGGGGCATGCAAGGGAGCCCGCCACCTCCACCTGCTCGCCCCACCTCCAGACGATGCGCGGGAAGGTGACGCAGGGGTCGGGCAGGGCCCGCTCTCCGTGCACGCGATGCAGGGAGCAGAGCCGCTGGGCATCGAGGAAGGGACAGCTCCCGTCCGAGCGCATCTGGATGAACGCGCGCTCCGCGGGAGGCCCCTCCGGATTCGGGACCAGGAGCGACTCCACCCGCTCGGCATCAGGAGAGCCAGACACGACGCCCCGGATCTGCCACAGCCGCTCCTCGGTCACCGGCACCCGGAGCCCGACGCAGCAGGTGTCCTCACACCGGTCGGCGAGGCAGCGGAACTCCAACACTCTCTTGGCGAAGCGGGGGGGCGCATCCATGCGAGAGGCCTCGAGGCCGGGAAGTGCCCGGACGATAGCGCGTCCGTGAGTGTCAGTGGGACCGCGGCGGCTCCTCGTCCTTGGAGCGCTCCTTCACGCCGCGGGACAGCTCCCGCAGCATCATGAGGAACTCCTCCACCTCCGAGACCGGAATCCCCTCGAAGCTCATCAGCGTCGCCCCCTCGTCGTTGCGCATCAGCACCCGGACGCCCTTGGGCCATCGGCGGAGGATGGCCTCGCGGTACCTCTCATAGGCCTCCCGAGCCGAAGAGGAGAGGGGAAGGTAGGAGCCCGGCGAGCGCAGGTGCTCCAGGGCCTTGCGCAGCTCCTTCAGGGTGCAGCCCGCGAAGCGCTTGGGCTTCAGGTCTCCGTTGTCCTGCGGCACCACGATATAGGTCGAGCCCGGATCCTCCGGGTTCAGGCAGATGCCAGCGGCCTTCTTGTAGGCGAGCAGCTGCTCCAGGCGGGTGACACCAAAGCGCGCGATGAGCTCGGAGCCGAACTCGCGCGCCACCGCGGCATCTCTCAGCAGGGCGGCGCGAGAGATCCCCCGGATGTTGTCGCAGAAGAAGTCCACCGGAGCCTCGTACTTCGAGCCCTCCAGCAGCCGGCTGTCAGCCACATAGTTGAGAAGCTGCCCCATGAGGAAGGGGTTGCGCTGCTCATCCGCCAGGAGCTGGCGCATGGAGGTGAGCGCCTGCTCCTTCGTCAGTTCTCGGTAGGGATTGGTTGGACCCGTGGGGGTAGACATCGCGTGCGGTCTCCTGTGGGAAGAGAGGTGCCGCCACAGCAGGAAGCAGGCCACCTGAAAGCCTCAGGAAAAACAGCCACTTGGCCGGCTCAATCGGCAGCCCCGTCTCCAACTGCGAACGGGGACGTCCACCACAGGAGACTGTTCGGTCAGGGCTCGCGCGTGTCTGATCCATTGCGATCAGACGGTTTCGCGCAACTTTCCCTATGGGTGCCTCGATAACCCAGAGAAATCAGTCCCTCGGTTGGGTCACTCGTGCGCCCGGGGACTTTCAAGAGAGAATCCAAGCCCCATGTCCATCACCTCCGCCACTCGTACGCAGAGCACGCAGGCCACGGCGACGACTTCTCGCTCCGCCTCGAACCCCAACGCCATCCTGTCCAAGTACAACCCCACGGGCGCCTCCGCGGCCACCGCGCGCCAGGACGGGCTGCAGGCCGGCGTTGCTGCCTCGCGCAAGATGGCGCAGACGGACCTGAAGCGGATCCAGCCGTACGCGGACGAGTTCGCCGCCGCGGGCAAGAAGCACGGCCTGCCGCCGGCCCTGCTCGCCGCCATCGCCAGCCGCGAGTCGCGCGGTGGCGCGGCGCTCGACAGCCGGGGCTACGGTGACCACGGCAACGGCTTCGGCCTCATGCAGGTCGACAAGCGCTACCACGACCTGAAGGGCGGGCCGCACAGCGCCGCGCACATCGATCAGGCGGCCGGCATCCTCAAGTCGTTCCTGAACCAGGTGAAGAAGGCGCACCCGGACTGGCCGCCCGAGCAGCAGCTGCGCGGCGCGGTGGCCGCGTACAACTCCGGCCCGGGCAACGTGCAGACCATCAAGAACATGGATGTCGGCACCACGGGCAACGACTACTCCAACGACGTGTGGGCGCGCGCGCAGGCGCTGGCCCCGCACTTCGGTGGCGACAGCGGCACCCCGTCCACCAGCCCCGAGCCGACCAAGCCCTCGACGCCGTCCAAGCCCTCGACGCCGTCCAAGCCCTCGGGCGGGGCCAACCTGCCCAACGCGACGCTCAAGGAGGGCAGCCGCGGCAACAACGTGAAGACCCTGCAGAAGTCGCTCGAGAAGCTGGGCTTCGAGCTGGGCGCGCAGGACGGCATCTTCGGCCCGAAGACGGAGGGCGCGCTGAAGAGCTTCCAGCGCAAGAACAACCTGGAGGTCGACGGCATCTTCGGCCCGAAGACGCGCGCGGCGATGGAGAAGGCGCTGGACCGCGCGGCCAAGCCGAAGCCGACCCAGCCGGGTGACTCCTTCGAGGGCGGCAAGACGCAGTGGAAGGCCGCCCCCTCGCTGGCGGACGTGAAGTCCGGCAAGACGCACCTGAGCCAGGGCATGCAGGGCGCCTCGGTCAAGCACATGCAGCAGCTGCTGGGCATCGACGCCGACGGCAAGTTCGGGCCGGACACCAAGCGGGCGGTGACCGACTTCCAGCGCCAGCACAAGCTGGACGCCGGCAGCGGGATGGGCTCGGTCGGGCCGACGACGCTCGAGGCCATGGAGAAGGCCGCCAAGGCCAATGGCCCGGGCAACGCGACGCCCGCGATGCGCAAGCTGGCCGAGGCCGGCCGCAAGGCGGCGCTGAGCATCGGCGGCTACACCAGCCAGGGCAAGTGCGCCACCGGCGTGAGCAAGGCCATCCAGGACGCCTTCGGCTTCAAGGTCTGGGGCAACGGCAACCAGATCGACAACAACCTGCCGCGTGACAAGTTCAAGCAGGTGAACATGTCGCTCGAGGAGGCGCTGAAGATCCCCGGCCTCGTCCTCACCTGGGAGAAGACCCCGACGCGCCTGGGCAGCATCTACGGCCACACCGCCATCACCACCGGTGACGGCAAGTCGTCCGTGAGCGACTTCATCGAGCGCAACACGCTGAACGCCAGCGGCCGCACCGGCCTGAAGATCTTCATGCCGACGATGTAGCTCTCGCCGCGCGGCGAAGCACCGTCGCAACCGCCGCCCCCGGGGATGTCGACCGGGGGCGGTGCCGTTTCCACCACCTCGGCCTCGCCGCGGAGCCCCTGCTCAGCTGGCCCCGCCGACTCCGGCGCCCGTCGTGGCGGGGAGCGGCTCCGGCACCTCTGCCGCGGACAGGCGCTCGCCGATGCGCACCAGCCCCTGGCCCTCGCGCGCCCGGGCGTGCACCCGCGGGTAGTCCTCGAAGGCCGTGCCGAACCAGCCGTCCAGCACGACGGTGAACAGCCCGTAGTGCCCCTGGTAGCGGGCATGGTGCAGCGCGTGGAACGTGGGCGTGAAGAACAGGCGCCCCAGCCACGAGGACACGAAGCGCCGGGGCAGCCACTCGGTGTTGCCGTGCCCGATGACGTTCAGGAAGTAGTTGGTCAGGATGTAGGCCATGACGCCCGCCTGCGCGATGGGCATCACCTCCATGGCCAGGAGCACCAGGCCAAACCCGCCTCCCATCAGCACCAGGCGCTCCACCAGCGAGAAGGACAGCGAGGTGAGCGGATCCGTCACCTGCGCCACGTGGTGCTGCGCGTGGAAGCGGTAGAGCGCCCGCGTGTGCAGCAGCCGGTGCGTCACGTAGAACCACACCTCGAAGCCCACGAACATCCACGCATAGGACAGCAGCGCCACCGGCACGCTGAAGGGCGCCATGCGATGGCCCACGAAGTACCGGAACAGCCCCACCAGCAGCGCGTCGCAGAGCACCACCCCGACGGCCGCCCACGCCTCGCTGCGGAGCTGCCCGGGAGCCAGCTCCCGCCGGTACACCCGCCAGCGCTCCGCCACCTTGAGGCGGACCAGCCCCCACCCTGCCCCCAACGCCACGAGCTTCACCAGCCCCGATACCACCAGGGTGATGCACAGCACCTTCACGAGGGGGAGTTCCATGGGGCGCACCTTCCGCCAGCCACGATACCCCGTTCCGAAGGGGCCCTGTCGAGACAGGGTCCCCTCCGAGGCTGCTCACCGGGTAGCCTGGTAGCAGAGGAAGTTGCCGTTCGTGAAGTAGAAGGCCGTCGAGAGGGAGACGGACGCCTCGCTGACGCAGAAGCTCACGGTGATGTCCGCGCGCTCCCGGTTGGCTCCCGACACGACGTAGTCGCTTCCCTGGAACACCAGATCGATTCCGTTCACGCTCGAGCCATCGACCCTCACCGCGAAGAACCCGCTCAACTCCGAGCGGGTCGGCGGGAAGGGCCTGTTGGAGTACGCGGAGAGGGCAATCCTCGCACGCACGGGGTTCGTCGTCCCGCAGGCGACCGTGTCCGTCGTGAAGCTCACCTTGCGGGCGTCATAGAGGATGATGCCCGTGGTGCCGAGCTGGTTCTTGTTCGGGAAGTTCACGTAGTTGGGGCAGGTCGGCGCTGGGAGCAGCGTGCACTGGCTCGAACTGCAGGAGTGCGTGCCGTAGTTGCAGGTCGACTGGCCCTCTCCTGTGCAGGGCGTGCCGGTATTGCCCCCACTGCCCTTGCACTGTCCGGTCGCCGTATCGCAGGTCCGCCCCGCGCTACAGTCCGAATCCCTCGTGCACTTCGGCGTGCACACGGAGTCCAAATCCGAGCACACCAGCGCCGTGGTGCCCCCATCGATGTTGCACAGCTCGTTCGTGGAGCACTTGCACACAGTCCGCGTGTCGAAGCCGCTGATGGGTACACAGGTCTTCGCCGAATGCGGGCAGTCCACGCTGCTCGCACAGTTGACGACGCAGACCTTGGCCTCCGGATGGCAGAGCTCCCCCGCCAGGCAGTCCATGTCGTCCAGGCACCTCAGGCTGCTGAGCTCCTGCTGGCACTGGCCCGTCGCCGTGTCGCACGTACGGCCCGTGCCACAGTCCGTGTTGGACGTGCACTTCGGCGCGCACACCCGGTCCAGCTCCGAGCACACCAGGTTGGCGGAGACCCGGTCCTGGTTACACAGCGTGTCCGTGAAGCACTGACACACCTTCCGACCGTCGGAGGCGCTCAGCGCCGCGCAGTTCTTCGCGGAGTCCGGACAGTCCGCGCTGTCCACGCAGGCCTGGACGCAGACCTTCGCCGTGGGGTGACAGAGCTCCGAGCCGAGACAGTTCGCGGAGCTCGTGCACAGCAGGTTCCGGTCCACCTTGGCCTTGCACTGGCCCGTCGCCGTGTCACACGTGCGCCCCGAGCCACAGCTCGCATCCGTGGTGCACTTCGGCGTGCACGCCCTGTCCAGGTTCGAGCACACCAGGCTGGCGTCCAGACGATCGGAGTTGCACGACGCGTCCGTGGAGCACTGACACACCCGGGAGCTGTCCGTCGCGCTCAACGCCCCGCAGGACTTCGCGGTGTCCGGGCAGTCAGAGCCCGTCGTGCACGTCCGCACACAGACCTTCGCCGTGGGGTGACAGAGCTCCGACGCCAGACAGTCCGCGACGGTCGTGCACTGCAGGTTCCGGCCCTCCTTGGGGACGCACTGTCCCGTCGGATGCTCGCACCGCTCCGTGAGTCCACAGTCCGCATCCCTCGAGCACGAGTCGTCTTCGCGCTCCGAGGGACACCCCGCCATCAGGCTCGTCATGACGAGCATCCACACGATCTTCCAGAGCTTCATGTTGTCCCCCCCTGAGAAACTGCGTACCAACGCTCACTTCTCGCTCCAGACCGCCAGCTCCGCACCGCCTGGATCGCGGAAGTGGAAGCGGCGACCACCCGGGAAGCTGAAGATCGGGTGGGTGATGACGCCACCGGCGGCGCGGACCTTGGCCTCCATGGCCTCCAGGTCGCGGGCATAGAGGATTACCATGGGGACCTTGGCCCCCGTGGAGTCAGCGCCGCTGTGTATCCCTCCGTCCAGCCCCTCGTTGAAGGCGGCGTAGTCCGGCCCGTAGTCGGTGAAGCGCCAGCCGAAGGCCTCGGCATAGAACCGCTTGGTCCTCGGCAGGTCCGCAGCGGGCCACTCCACATAGTCGATCTTCCCATCCTCGCGCATGACGTGCTCCTGGCAGTGCTGTTCCGCAGCTGCTCCAGTTACGCGGTGCACTCGCGAGAGTCCAGCTCGCTGATGCGCCAGCGTGGCGCCCTGGAGCCTCAGGGGGCGGCGTCGCGTGTGAAGCGGCGGAAGAAGCTATCTCCATTCCAGCGCGGTCGCTCGGGCGCATCCGCCACGGCGCGGGTGAGCTCGGCGAGAGCGCGGATGAACTTCGCCGCGCCCTCCTTGTTCATGGGCTGGGCCGCGTCGTCCGACGGCGCGTGGTAGCGCTCGTAGCGCCACTTCTTGAATAGCGCCTCTTCCGGAGAGCCCCGGGTGTAGCCGAACTTGAAGCTCAGGGCGGGCACACCCAGGCGGATGAAGGAGTACTGGTCGCTGCGGATGAACAACATCTGGTTCGGATCGGGATCGGGCACCACCGTCACGCCATGGGCCTCGGCGAGCTGCTGGAGCGGCGCGGCGAGCGAGGACTCCTCCCGGCCGTAGGCCACGATGCGGATGAAGTCGGTGAGCGGCAGGAACGTGTCCAGGTTGAAGTTGGCCACCATGCTCTCGGCGGGGACGGTGGGGTGGGCGGCGAAGTACCGGGAGCCCAGCAGGCCTCTCTCCTCGCCCGTCACCAGCGCGAAGAGCACGGAGCGCTTCGGCCTCGCCGCCTGGAGCGCCCGCGCCATCTCCAGCACCGCGGCGACGCCCGTGGCGTTGTCCATGGCGCCATTGTAGATGCGGTCCCCCTTCACGGGCTCGCCCACGCCCACGTGGTCCAGGTGCGCGGTCAGCACCACGTGCTCCTTCGCCAGCGAGGGGTCGCTTCCGGGCAACACCCCTAGCACGTTGACGGACTTCACCGGCGCGCTGGCGAAGTCCACCCGGCCCTTGAGGCGCACGGGCAGCTCGAACCTCGGCAGCGGCTGGTCCTTGTCCGCGAGCGCGACGAGCTCCTGGAAGCCGTGCGGAGCGCCAGCGAAGAGCTTCTGTGAGTGCTCGGGGTTGAAGGAGACCCGCAGCTTCAGCCCCTCCTCCTCGTTGAGGGAAGCCTCCGCGAACTGCATCGCGGGCTGGTGGCGCGACGCGGCGACGCGCGACCAGGGCATTTCCAGCTGCTTGGGGTTCTGGAGAATCACCAGGCCGACCGCGCCCGCCATCCGCAGCGCCTGTGTGCGCTCGGCGAGGGAGGAGTGGTGGGCGCGGAGAGCCCCCGAGATGCGCGACGGGCCCCCGTGGAGCATGACCGCCACCTTGCCCTGGAGATCCACACCGGAGAAGTCGTCATGTCCAGCCTCGGGGATGGACAGGCCGTAGCCCACGAACACCAGGGCCGCATCCACCGGGCCCGGCTCTCCCTGCCGTGGAGAGATGATGGCATCTCGGCCCAGCACCAGCGGCAGCTCCTTGCCGTTCCTCACCAGCGCCAGCCGCGAGCGCTCCTCCACCACCCGTCGCGAGGTCAGCTCCACCTCCTGGAGATACGTGTCGCCAGCCCCCGGCTTCACCCCGAGGGCCGCGAGCTGCTCCGCGACATACGCGGCGGCCTTGCGGTGGCCCTCGCTGCCCGTGTCACGTCCCTCCAGCGCATCACTGGCGAGGAACCGGACATGGCTCCACCAGCGCTCCGCCTCCGGTGAGGTGGCGGCATGGGCGGAAGGGGAAGTCAGGAGGAAGAGGACGGGCAGGAGGAGAAAGCGGGGCATGAGGGAGCTCTTCGGCGGAGACGTGGCAGGAAGCACCAGTCTCCGTCAAGGGGCGTCCCTGAAGGTTCGAGGTGTGTCACACGGGCCTGGGCCTCAGAACCTGGATCCTTCCTCGCCGCCGGGAGCCGCCTCGCACCAGCGCCGGGTCTGTCTCTCCAATCGACCGGTACACCGCGGCCCGCAGCGCCATCTCCCTGGGGTCGGCCAGGTGGGTTCCCATCCGGTTGGGGAAGTAGGCGTAGCCGAGCCGCGCTTCGGGGTCGACGAAGCCCATGGAGCCTCCCGAGCCCGGACCACCGAATGCGCTCGGATGCCCGAAGGGATTCTTCCGGCCCGGCTTCAGGAACCCGAGCGAGAACGGGATCTCCACTTTCATGCATGCATCCCGGAAGCCTCGCACCGGCGGGAGGGGTGGCGCCATGAGCTGCCTCAAGGTGTCCTCGCGTAGCCCGAGCTCCTTGCCGCCCGTCGCGACCACGCCATACACGTGAGCCATGGCCCGCGCCGTTCCAACGCCTCCTCCCGCGGGCACCTCGAAGTTCCGACGATAGATGTGCTCGCTCTTCTCCGGCAGCTCCGACCCCCACAGGCACCGGCGGAAGCGTGAGCGCGGATTCATCACCGCGAGCAACATGGGCAGGGGCAGCCCGAAGAACGCGCCGGCCATGTTGCCCCTCTGGATCTTCGCCAGCCGTGAGTCCGGGATGGTGTCAGGCAGTCGGATGTAGAAGTCGAGCCCCAGCCGATCCGCCAGCTCCTCCTGGAAGAACCTTCCCAGCGTCCGGTGCTTCGGATCCACCCGGCGCAGGAGCTCGCTCTCATAGAAGCCGAGCGTGATGCCGTGGTAGGCCTGCCGCATCCCCGGCGCCCAGGCGGGCTTCTGCCTGGCGAGGACCACCGCCAGTCGGTCGGGATCCTCGACGAGGCCGATGTCCGGACGCACATCCAAGGCAAACAACCCGGCCTGGTGCGCGAGCAGCTGGCGGATGGTGATCTTCTCCTTCCCCTGCTGGGCGAACTCCGGCCAGTAGGTGCTCACTCGCTCGTCGTAGTCGAACAAGCCCCGCGAGTGGGCCAGCGCCATGGCCAGCCCGGCCATGCCCTTGGTCGCGGAGTAGACGATGACCATCGTGTCTTCTTCCCAGGGCTCCCCGGTGGCCGCGTTCCGGATGCCACCCCAGAGGTCGACGACCTTCTCCCCGCGGTAGTAGACACAGCAGGCGGCTCCGAGCTCCTTGCGGCGCTCGAAGTTCTCGATGAAGGCCTCCCGCACCGCCTCGAAACCCGGCCTGGCAAAGCCCGCGATGCGAGCACGCCCTCCGCTCTCGCTGGACATGTCGCGCCCCTCCCGCCCCTACGGCCATTCACAAGGTGCGGGCACATCCGCCAGCGGGCAACGTCCCTGAAGTCTTGGAGACCAGTCGCTCCTGGATGACGGACCACCCGCGGCCCGGGCGGCTGTCTCCCGCTGGACGGAGAAGCGCCGGCGGGGGGCCAGACGTCCAGCGCCCTGCCCCCTCGAGGAGGCAGGGCGCCAGAGCCGGAGACTACTGCTCGCGGCGGCGCGGACGCCGCAGCGCGCCGAGCACCAGCAACAGGGCCACCGCGCTGAACGCCGCGCTGCCCGTGCCGGTCACCCCGCAGCTGTCGCCGGAGTCATCCGGCTTCTCCCCCGGGCCCGTCACGGGCGCCTTGCCCATGAACACCGCCGTGGTGCGCGCCGGCACGGTGAACGTGCCCGTGCCCGCGGCGAACGCCGAGGTCCGGACGATGGGATCCGTGGACTCCTTCAGCACCGGGTGGAGCTCCAACTCCACGTCCTTGAAGGTGTCCGCGACGAAGCGCTGCTCCTCATCGCTCGCGTTGAAGATGACCACCGCGTCCCGGTACGCGCCCTCGGCGCTGTACCGGTCTCCCGCGATGTGCATCACGATGAGGCCGGGGGTCTGGGTCGGGCCGGTGTTCAGGAAGTGCACGCGCTGCTGCACCTCCGCCGCCGTCCGGAGCCGGAAGAGGGCCGTGCTCTTGCGGATGCGCATCATCTCCTCGAAGTTCTCGAGCGAGCGCTGGATGTGGGCCGGCGTCGGCTTGAGCGCCGGGTCCGCGAGCAGCTCCTTCAGGATGGTCCACTGGCCTTTGTTGTCGCCGGAGGGCGGCAGTCCCACGCCCCAGTTGGCCGACTGGTAAGTCCAGTCCACCCGGTTGAACCAGTCTCCCGAGTCGTAGCTGTTGCGGTCCATCGACTTGGAGCGCAGCAGCTCGTCACCCGCGTGGTAGAACGGGATGCCCTGGCCCAGCGCCACCAGGTTCATGCCCAGGTTGTGCATCCGCACCCGGGTGTCCATGTTCGCGCCGCGCGGCGCCTTCATCTGCACCGCGTCGAACAGCGTCTCGTTGTCGTGGGCCGAGACGTAGGTGATGACCTCCTGCGGATCCAGCGTGTAGCCCGCCGGAGCCCCACCGTACTTGATCTCCGAGCCCGTCACCGACTTCCCCTCCGCGCTCGTGAAGGAGTAGTCCCGGAGGTTGCCGGCCAGGCCCACGCGGATGCGGTCCATGTGCCCCAGCAGCAGCTCGCGCTGCTTCTCGAGCGTGTCCGTGGGGTTCTCGTTCGGATCGTAGAACAGGCCGTTGATGAAGCCCTGCTCGCGCAGCTGCGCCTGCGAGTCTGGGAAGGGGTTGCCGCCGCGCGCCGCGTCGCGGAGCCGGTCGCTGAAGGTACCGATGCCCGTGCCCGCCATGTTGAGCTGCGTGGCGTTGTCACCCCGGGCGTTGCCCTGCACCTCGCCGAAGTCCCAGCCCTCGCCGTAGACGTAGATGGCCTTGCCGTCCACCCCGTCCTTCGCCACGGTGAGCGCATCGAGCGCCGCGCGCACCTTGAGCATGTTGGCCTTCATGTGGTGGCCCATCAGGTCGAAGCGGAAGCCATCCACCTTGTACGCCTTGGCCCAGGTGACGATGGAGTCCACCATCAGCTTCTCCATCATCGCGTTCTCGGTGGCGGTGTTCTGGCAGCACGTGGAGGTCTCCACGTTCCCGGTGCGCCCGAGCCGGTGGTAGTAGCCGGGGACGATCCGATCCAGCACCGACTTCTCGTCCTGCCCCGAGGAGTTCGTGTGGTTGTAGACCACGTCCATCACCACGCGCAGGCCGCGCTGGTTGAGCGCCTGCACCATCTCGCGGAACTCCACGATGCGGGGAGTGCCGTTCGGATCCGTGGCGTAGCTGCCCTCGGGCACGGTGTAGTGGTACGGGTCATAGCCCCAGTTGAAGCCGTCCGTCTCCCGCACCGCGTTCACCGCGTTCCACTGCTGAGCGGAGTCCGGCGGCAGCGACACCAGGTCCCCGGCCGGCTGCTGCTGCTCGGCCCGGTTCTCGTTGACGGTGGCGATGTCGAACACGGGCAGCAGGTGGACGTGCGTCACGCCCGCCTTGGCCAGCCGCTCCAGATGCTTCGTACCGTTGGACTCCAGGGCGAAGGCCTTGAAGGTGCCCCGCTGGTTCTCCGGAACGGAGGCGTCATTGATGCTGAAGTCGCGCACGTGCAGCTCGTAGAGGACGATGTCCTCGGGGGCCTGAAGCGCCGGCTTCTCGAGCTCGTCCCAGTCCTCTGGTAGGAGCGACCCGTCGCTCAGGTCCACCAGCTGGCTGCGCTTGCTGTTGGTGGACAGGCTCACCGAGTACGGATCCGTGACGCGGTTGGTCCTCACCGCCTGCTCCTTGCGGACGTAGACCTCCACCTCATAGAGGTAGAACTTGTTCTTCCACGAGGCCTCGCCCGTGGCGGACCACACGCCCTTCTCGCCCGCCTCCATCGTGACGGTCTGGGATGGGTCGGCCGCGGTCGCGTCGTCGAAGAGCAGCAGCCGCACCTTGCGCGCCGTGGGCGCCCAGACACGGAGCGTGGGCACGCCGTCCTCGAAGGTGGCGCCCAACGGGCCCGTGTACGTGTAGAGCGCGTCCAGCACGCCCGGCAGCTGCACGGACGTGGCGTCCAGCACCTTGCCCGCGGGAGCCGTGAGCGAGACGGCGATCTGCCCACGGAGGATCTGCGCCACCTTGCCCAGCTCCGACTCGGGGAGCTTCAGGGCCACGGCGCTCTTGAGGTGCGGGAAGCGATCCTGGAGCGCCTGGCTCAAGCCGGCGGGCTCCTGGGCGAGCGTGACCACCGTGCCGCCCTGGATGCCAGAAGCGGTCAGCTGCATCGTCCCGTCCAAATCGTAGTGCAGCCGGAAGGTGGAGCCCTCGGGGATGGTGCCCGAGGGGATGTTGCTGAGATCCGGGCTCCACGCCAGCGTGTCCGGCGTCAGCCAGTGCGCCGCGGCCATGAGGATGTCGCCATCCGACGCGTTGGCGGACTTGATGGTCACCTTCTTGGTCGTGGCGTTGAAGGTGAACACCATCTCCTCGCCCGCGTTCGGGACGGTGAACCCCACGTTGTTGCCGTTGTCCCCGTAGTTCTCGTCCCACTTCTCGTTGATGGCGACCTTCGCCTCGTACGAGCCCGCCGGGATGGCCGTGGTCCGGAAGGTGAAGATGCCGTCACCGTCCGGATCCTGGAGCCAGGACTTGAGGCAGTCCGGCTGCCAGTCGCCGGGACAGCCGATCTCGCTCTGGAAGCTGCCCGGGGCGACCATGATCCGCGCCACGTCGTCGCGGACATAATGGCTGACGGGGTCGTAGTAGAACTTCACCGCCCCGGCGGCGGCCCGCGTCACGGTGAGCTCCGTCGCGGGGTACGTCTCCGTCAGCGCGCCGTCGAGGGCCACCTTGTAGTGCCAGGTGCCCGCGGGGAGCTCGAAGCTCTTCTGCCACACGCCATCGCTCGCATCGAGCGTGAGCTGGGTGGCGGCGCACGTGGGCTCATTGTCGCTCGCGCAGCCGAGCTCGCTCTGGAAGTCACCCACGAGCGTCACGCTGGTGGGCGCCGCGATGGCGGCCACCGGGACGGCGACGGTACCCAGCAGCGCGCTGAGCGCGAGCGGACGCACCGGTAATGAGAAACGGACTGGGACTCTCAGGACACACCTCCGGGGGTTGAAACGGCTCTCAGCGATAGCGGTGGTGCCCATCGCTCGCGACGAAAAGGCATGGAGCCCGGCTCCGTCGCACGGCATCACGGCTGGCGCAGCCTAGCAGGGTGGATGGAGCAGGCGTCCAGGTCTCCTCCCGTCGTGTCTCTCCCCCTCCGAGCACCCGCCCCGTGAAGTCCACCAGCCGCGCGAAATCCCTCTTTCGCCTGCCTGCTCCTCGGGGGGCGGGCCGGGCCCATGCCCTCCGCGCCGGGCGCCTCCGGTCCGAGCCAGGGTTGCGTGGTGCCGCGTTGCATCGCCACCCTGCCCGTGGATGGGCGGAGCGTTCCGCCGAACGGGGGTGAGCAACCATGAAGCGACTGATCATCGGTGTGGCGGCGGCGGTGGCGGGCCTGCTGGCCGGGTGCAGCACGGACACGAGCGTGGCGGGCTTCTCGTCCCAGGTGGCCTCGCCCACGCGTATCGCCCAGAACCCGGACATCGCGCGAGGGGAGGGCGGGCCGCTCATCCCGGGCACCGTGGTCGCCGACTACCGGGATACCCTCATCATCCGCGACGACGAGGGCTTCGAGCGAGCGATGCGCGTCGATGAGAAAACCATCTACCGCAACCTGGAGGGAGACATCATCGCCCGCGAGTACCTGGCGCCCGGGGCCCAGGTGCGCACCTCGTTCGACTACAACGAAAAGGAGCGCATCGCTCAAGAGGTCGTCATCGAGCGCGCCGTAAGCCAGTGCGAGCCGAACGCGTGGCCGGAGGAGCCCACGCCCTACCGCCGCGACCCGTAAGGTAGGGGACGCGCCACGCACGAGCTGCATGCGCTTTCACGCGGCTACGCGCCGCGTCAGACTCCGCGTGCCCGTCATTTCACTCGGGCAGCGACAACGCGGCGCATCATGAAATCTCGCGGGCCGATCCGACTGGGGAGGTCCCCAAGCCCGCGAGATCGATAGTTCACCTCCAGGGCGTTCTGTGGAAAAGTCGCCCGCCCATGCAGGCCTCCCAGCCCCGCCGACTGGCCACCGAGCGAGTGCGTCATGCAGCGTTGACGCTGCTGGTCGCACTGCACCTGGCAAGTTGCGCGCACACCTCCGCGCCCTCCGAGTCGGCTCCCGCCCCAGCGGGTCCTCCCGCCGCCGAGGCCGCGAAGCCCGCGCCCC
Source organism: Hyalangium gracile (assembly GCF_020103725.1). NCBI lineage: Bacteria > Pseudomonadati > Myxococcota > Myxococcia > Myxococcales > Archangiaceae > Hyalangium > Hyalangium gracile. The sequence continues at coordinate 346,691 of NZ_JAHXBG010000009.1, forward strand.
AGGCGCCGCCGCGCCACTGGGCTGACGAGATCCTCTACTTCGTCGTCGTGGATCGCTTCGCGGATGGGGACACGGCGAACAACGCCGCGGTGGATGTGGCCGCCCAGGGCGCCTTCCACGGTGGAGACCTGAAGGGCCTGCGCCAGCAGCTGGACGAGCTCAGCTCGCTGGGCATCACCGCGCTGTGGATCACCCCGGTGGTGAAGAACATCGACGGCTTCGTCACCGGCGCGGGCTTCCCGGACTGGGGCTACCACGGCTACTGGGCGGATGACTTCCACAAGCTGGATCCGCGCTTCGGCTCCGAGGAGGACCTGCGCGCCCTGGTGGACGAGGCCCACAAGCGTGGCATCCGCGTGCTGCTGGACGTCGTCTACAACCACCCCGGCTACAACTCGCGCTACCTCACCCACCCCGAGACGAAGAGCTGGGTGCGCGTGGAGGATCGCGGCACCTGCGGCGAGGACGACCTCACGCAGTGCGTCTCCGGCCTGCCGGACTTCAAGACGGAGCAGCCCGAGGTGGCGAAGTACCTGCTGGACGCGCAGCTCGACTGGGCGAAGCGCTCCGGCGTGGACGGCTTCCGGCTGGACACCGTGAAGCACGTGGATCACCCCTTCTGGAAGGAGCACCGTCGCCGCACCCGCGAGGAGGTCCGCAAGGACTTCTTCCTGCTGGGCGAGGTGTGGGGCGGAGACGCCGAGTCGCTCGACCCGTGGTTCTCCGGGGACGAGATGGACGCCGGCTTCGACTTCGGCTTCCAGGGCAGCGCCATCTCCTTCGTGCAGGGGCGCGGCCGGGTGATCGCCTTCGACAAGTACCTGCGGTCTCGCCACAAGGTGCGCCAGGGCTACCTGCTGTCGCACTTCCTGTCCTCGCACGACGTGCCGGGGGCGCTCCACCAGCTCGAGGGCGACGTGAAGCGCTTCCGCCTGGCGGCGGTGCTCCAGCTCACCATCTCCGGCCTGCCCACCATCTATTACGGCGAGGAGGTCGCCCGCCCGGGCGGAGACTGGCCCGCCAACCGCGGCGACATGCCCTGGGGCTCGCGTGCCGTGAAGCCCGGTGCTGGCAAGCCCCGCGACGAGGAGCTGCGCAAGCTCTACCAGAAGCTCATCTCCATCCGCCGCGCGCACCCGGCGCTCTCGCGCGGCACGCACCAGGGGATTTCCACCGACGGCGATCTGTACGTGTACCTGCGCCATGACGCGGAGTCCGGCGACGCGGTGCTGGTGGCGATCAATCGTGGGCAGCAGCCCGCGAAGGTCTCTCTTCCGTGGCCTGCTCCCTGGGGAGCAACGGCGGCGGAGGATTTGTTGAACGGTGGCCGGCTGGAGGGCTCCTCGCTGGAGCTCACCGTCGAGCCGCTCGCAGCGCGCATTCTTGGAAGACCGGGCTGAAGAGGCCTGGGAAACAAACAACTCCAACACCCTGACTCAAGGGGTCGAGGGCCGAATGGCCGAAGTAACGTTCAAGGACGTGGCGAAGCGGTACGGCGCGGTCTCGATCATCGAGGGACTCAACCTCGACATCCGGGACCATGAGTTCCTCGTGCTGGTGGGGCCGTCCGGCTGCGGCAAGTCCACCGCGCTCCGGATGATCGCGGGCCTGGAGGAGATCAGCGGAGGCTCCGTCTCCATCGGCGGCCGGGTGGTCAACGAGCTGCCGCCCAAGGAGCGGGACGTGGCCATGGTCTTCCAGAACTACGCCCTCTATCCGCACATGTCCGTGCGGGAGAACCTCGAGTTCGGCCTGAAGATCCGCAAGACGCCCAAGCCGGAGATGGACAAGCTGGTGAACGAGGCGGCGGACATCCTGGGCATCACCCACCTGCTGGACCGCAAGCCCAAGCAGCTGTCGGGCGGCCAGCGCCAGCGCGTGGCCCTGGGCCGCGCCATCGTGCGCAAGCCGGCCGTCTTCCTCTTCGACGAGCCGCTGTCCAACCTGGACGCCAAGCTGCGCGTGGCCATGCGCGCGGAGATCAAGAAGCTCCAGCAGCGCCTCCAGGTGACGAGCGTCTACGTGACGCACGATCAGATCGAGGCGATGACGATGGGCCACCGCATCGCGGTGCTCAAGGAGGGCAAGCTGCAGCAGCTCGGCACGCCGCTGGAGGTGTACGAGAAGCCCGCCAACATCTTCGTGGCCCAGTTCATCGGCAGCCCGCCCATGAACTTCCTCGAGGCCACCCTGGACTCCGACGGCACCACCCTGGTGGGCCACGGCTTCACCCTGCCGGTGCCCCAGAGCATGCGCGCGGTGACTGCGGGCAAGGGCGGCCGCAAGGTGAAGGTGGGCATCCGCCCCGACCACATCGTGCAGCCGGGCCAGGCCGTCCGCGGCGAGTCCGCGAAGCTGGACGCCAAGGTGGAGATCGTCGAGCCCCTGGGCAACGAGCTCATCGTCCACGCCAGCCTGGGCGAGTTCGGCCTCGTCTTCCGCATGCCCCCGCAGAACACCCCCGATACCGGTTCGACGATTCCCGTCGCGGTGGAGCTGGACTCGCTCCACCTCTTCGACGCCCAAACCGAGCAGCGCCTCACCGCTTGATTCCCTGGAGCCTCCCCACATGAAGAACCTGCGACTGCTGATCGCCGCCGTGTGCCTGTGCGCGCTCGGCCTGCTGCCTGTGACCGCCTCCGCCGCCGAGACGGAGATCGTCCTGTGGCACTCCTACCGCGCCGAGGAGAAGACCGCGCTGGAGAAGGTGGTGGCCGAGTACAACAAGGCCAACGCCGGCAAGACGAAGGTGACGACGCTGGCCGTCCCCTACGACGCCTTCGCCGACAAGATCACCGCCACCGTGCCGCGCGGCAAGGGGCCGGACCTCTTCATCTTCGCGCAGGACCGGCTCGGCGGCTGGATCGAGGCCGGCAACACCATCGAGCCCATCGACTTCTACCTGGATGACGCGCTCAAGAAGCGCTTCATCCCCACCACGATGCAGGCGATGACGTACCGGGGCACCGCCTACGGCCTGCCGCTGAACTACAAGGTCATCGCGCTCATCTACAACAAGAAGCTGGTGCCCACCCCGCCCAAGACCTCGGGCGAGCTGGTGACGATGGCCAAGAAGCTCACCGACAAGAAGTCCGGGCGCTTCGGCCTGGCGTACTCGTACGGGGACTTCTACTTCCACGCGGCGCTGATGAACGGCTTCGGCGGCGGGGTGTTCGACGCGAAGTTCAACCCCACCCTCAACTCGCCGGAGAACCTGAAGTCCATCGACCAGCTGCTCAAGTGGATCGACAAGGACGGCATCCTCCCGGCCGAGCCCTCCTCCGCGCTCATCACCTCGCTCTTCAATGACGGCAAGGCGGCCATGGTGTTCTCCGGCCCGTGGTTCCTGGGAGAGATCGCCAAGGGCATCGACTACGGCATCGCCCCGCTGCCCACGCTGGACGAGGCCGGCGGCAAGCCCATGCGCCCGTGGATGACGGTGGAGGGCGTGTTCGTGACGGCGCCCTCGAAGAACAAGGAGGCCGCCTTCGACGTGGCGAAGTTCCTCACCAGCGCGTCCTCCGCCAAGGTGCTCGCGCTCGAGGGCCGCCAGAGCCCGGCCACCAACGAGGTGTACACCGACGCCCAGGTCTCCAAGGATCCGCAGCTCAAGGCCTTCCGTGATCAGGTGGAGGTGGCGGTGCCCATGCCCAACGTGCCGGAGATGACCATGGTCTGGTCGCCGGCCACCAGCGCCATGAACGGCATCCTCAAGAAGACCTCCAAGCCCAAGGAGGCGCTCGACAAGGCCCAGCAGCAGGTGGCCAAGGACGTCGCGGGGCTGCGCAAGAAGTGAGCACCGCTTCATCGCAGCCCACGGGCGGCGCCTCCTCGGGCGCCGCCTCCCCCGGGAGCAGCTCCCCGGTCCCCTTCCCCGCAGGCTCCTCCTTGAATCCTCCTCAGACGACTCCCCCCGGCCCGCGGCGGCCGCGCGTGCTGGTGGGGCTGGCCCTGGCGCTCGGCCTGGGGCTGGCGGTGGCGTACGCCTTGCTGATCCGCGCGCGTGAAGACGCAGACAGCGGCCTCGAGCAGCGCCAGGACATCATCTCCCTCAACGCCCTGTCGGAGCTCGCGCGGCGCGCGGGAGGCAGTGGCGACGGGGTGCGCGCCGTCGTCGCCGCGGTGAAGGAGCAGCTCCTCCCCGGCCGGTGGGTGCGCGTCATCGCCTTCTCCGGCATCCAGCTGGAGGCCTCGACGTTCCCGGAGGACCAGGGCGACAAGGCCCCGCCGCGGCGGCTGTCGCGCGAGGAGAAGCCCATCTACGATCGCGGGCAGCGGCTGCGCGCCGCGGTGGAGACCAACCGCGAGGAGGGCAACGCCCGCAAGCCCGAGCTCGAGCGGGCGGAGCTGCCCGGCACCGGGACGGCGGGGCAGCTCAACGGCGGGCTGCTGTACTCCGCGCCGGTGGAGGTGGACGGAGCGGTGGTGGGCATGGTGGAGCTGGCCACGCCGCCGCAGCTGGCCGCCGCGCCCCAGCCTCAAGAACAGGGCGTGGAGCGCCCCGGGCTGGGGCCGGTGCTGCTGGCCTTCTTCCTGCCGCTGCTGGCGGTGCTGGGTGCGTCCTTCGCGCCGCTGCGTCGCCAGTGGCAGCTGGTGGCGGTGGCGGCGGTGGCCTTCGTGGCGGGGCTGGGCGGCTACGCCACGTACTCCATGCGCTTGCTCGAGGACGGCGTGCGCGGCTCCCAGGCCCGGGTGGGCGAGCACCTGCGCGGCGTGACGGAGAAGGCCCAGGCGCTCATCACCGCGCAGAACCTGGCGGCCGAGCCGGCGCTCCAGCCCGACACCTGGGACACGGACTTCTACCGCCGCTCGCTGGGGCTGCTCACCGCCCAGGCCACGGTGAACGAGGCCGTCGTCACCCAGCGCGCGACCACGCTGCAGGGCCAGGCCGCCCGCGCCTTCCTCGGCCTGGGCGCGCTGGGGCTGGGGCTGCTGCTCTTCATCGGTCTGGGGGGCCTGCACCGCCTGGCCGCCACGGTGGTGGAGCACCGCGAGGCGTACGCCTACATCTTCCCGGCCATGCTGGGGATGCTGGTGCTCGTCTTCTTCCCCTTCTTCTACGGCATCACCCTCTCCTTCACCGACGCCAACCTCTACAACACCAACCAGCCGCTCACGGACATCTGGATCGGCCTGCGCAACTACGTGGAGATCCTCGGCGACTTCAACATCGCCCAGCGGGGCGAGGGCGGCGTCTGGGTCTTCAACTACCTGAACTTCTACTGGACGCTCTTCTTCACGGTGGTGTGGACCATCACCAACGTGACGATCGGCGTGTCCGTGGGCCTGCTGCTGGCGCTCATCCTCAACACGCCCAACCTGGCGATGCGGCCCCTGTACCGGGTGCTCCTCATCCTGCCGTGGGCCATGCCCAACTACATCACCGCGCTCATCTGGAAGGGCATGTTCCACCAGCAGTTCGGCGTGGTGAACCACGTCATCCGCATGTTCGGCGGGCAGGGGCTGTCCTGGTTCGAGACGCCCTTCACCTCGTACCTCACGGCGCTGGCCACCAACGGCTGGCTCAGCTTCCCCTTCATGATGGTGGTGTCGCTGGGGGCGCTGCAGTCCATCCCCATGGAGCTGTACGAGGCGGCGCGCGTGGACGGGGCCAGCCGGTGGCAGCAGTTCACCGCCATCACCCTGCCCTCGCTCAAGCCCGCGCTGGTGCCGGCCATCATCCTGTCGGTGGTGTGGACCTTCAACATGTTCAACATCATCTTCCTGGTGACGGAGGGTGAGCCGGGCAACTCCACCGAAATCCTCGTCACCCAGGCCTACAAGTTCGCCTTCCAGCGCTACCGCTACGGCTACGCGGCGGCCTACTCCACCGTCATCTTCGGCATCCTGCTGCTCTACAGCATGGTGCAGAACCGACTCTCGCGCGCCACGGAGGCGACCTGATGGCCACGCGTCGCGAAGGCTTCCCCCACCTGCCGCTCCACGTGCTGCTGGTGGTCTTCACCCTCTTCACCATCTACCCCATCCTCTGGGTCGTCACGATCGCCTTCTCCGGGCGGCAGAACCTGGCCATCGCCACGCTGCCGGCGGACCCCACGTGGGTGGACCGGCTGCGCGCCATCACCCCGTGGCCGGAGGTGTGGTCCCTGTCCAACTTCACCTCGGTGATGACGGATCAGCCGTTCGCCCGGTGGATGCTCAACAGCGCCATCATCGCCGTGGGCACCACCGTGGTGGGCGTCTTCCTGGCCTGCACCGCCGCCTACGCCTTCAGCCGCTTCAAGTTCCCCGGCCAGCGCACCGGCATGATGGCCTTCCTGGTGTCCCAGATGTTCCCGGGCACGCTGATGCTCATCCCCCTGTTCATCATCCTCGTGCAGTGGCTGGGGCTCGGCTCCTCGCGCCTGGGCCTCATCATCGTCTACGCCACCACCTCCATCCCCTTCAGCGTGTGGATGCTCAAGGGCTACTTCGACACCATCCCCCGTGACTTGGAGGAGGCCGCGCTCATCGAGGGTGCCTCGGTAGGCAAGATTTTCTGGAGCATCATTCTTCCCCTGGCCAAGCCGGCCGTCGCAGTCACGGCGTTGTTTTCTTTCATGACTGCCTGGAATGAGTTCATTCTGGCGGCTACCTTCATGGACCAGGAAGTCATGTACACGGCGCCGGTCGGGCTGCGCTTCTTCGTCGGCGGCTTCTCCCAGCAGTGGGGCTACTTCGCCGCCGGCTCCATCATCGTGTCGGTGCCCGTAGTGTTCCTGTTCCTGTTCCTCCAGAAGTACCTCGTCTCCGGCCTCACGGCTGGAAGCGTGAAAGGTTGAAGTCGTTTCCCCAAGGAGAGCCGTCATGAAGACCCGCCTCGCAAGCCTCACCCTCGCCGCATCGCTGCTCAGCCTCCCCGCCTTCGCCGACGGCAAGGTCACCTTCAAGGACCCGACGGGGGACGACAACGGCCCGGGCACCTACAAGTACCCGACCGACACCGTCTACAAGAAGGGCTCGTTCGATCTGACCGAGCTGACGGTGGACAAGAAGGGCAACAAGGTCGACTTCACCGTGGGCCTGGGCGCCAACCTGGAGAACCCCTGGAACATGAAGATGGGGTTCTCCACGCAGATGGTCTTCATCTTCATCGACACGGACGGCAAGGAGGGCAGCGGCCACACCGACGCGCCTCCGGGCCTCAACGTGCAGTTCGCCCCGGCCTCCGCCTGGGAGAAGCTGATCATCCTCTCGCCGCAGGAGTCCGCGCGCGTTCGCAAGGAGGTCGAGCTCAAGGCCGGCGGCCTGAAGGGCGACATCCTCGTCCCCGATCGCGTCAAGGGCAGCGGCAAGAAGGTCAGCGGCAGCGTGGACGGCGCGGGCCTGGCGGGAGACCCCAGCCAGTGGGGCATCCAGGTGGTGGTGCAGTCCAACGAGGGCTTCCCCGCCGGCAATGACATGCTCACCCGCAAGGTGAACGAGTACGAGGGCCAGCACCGCTTCGGCGGCGGCAACGACGGCGACTGCGATCCGCACGCCATCGACATCCTGGCCGGCAGCGGCAAGGGTGACGCCTCCGAGACCAAGGCCCAGCACGAGATGCTGAAGTACGAGTGCGCCGAGGACGGCAGCTCCAAGAGCAAGGCCACCCTGACGATGGTGCGCCAGGGCAAGTGACGCTGTAGCTGAGATTCACAAGGACGTGGCCGGACCGCCGCGGGGGAAGTCTCCCCGCGGTGCAGTCGGTCTGGCCCTGAGGAGGGGTTCACATCATGTCGAAGAAGTTCTTGCGGAAGAGCGCCATGGTGCTCGCCGCGACCGCTACCCTGCTGCCCGCGGCGCCCGCCATCGCCCAGGACGCGCCGAGGCTCCAGATTGGCGGCACCACCTACACCAAGTGGCTCTGGGGCAACCTGCGTGACCAGGGCGCCATGTACAACTTCACCACCGTGCCCGGTGAAGGCTATGGCGACAACGGCCAGGGCACCGAGCTGGAGCTCTTGCTCAACGCCCGGCTCTCCAGCCAGGTGGAGGTGCGGGGCCGCATCCACAGCCGCTTCAGCCAGAACTTCTGGACGAACTTCGGCGGCTTCGGTGGCGACCCGTCCAAGCCCTGTCTCAACGGAGACTGCGGCGAGTTCGATCCGCGCTCCAACCAGTACATCAAGCTGCGCGGCATCGCCGTGGTCCTCACGCCGGGCTACCTGATCGACTCGGCCACCATCGGCGCCAATGACTTCGGCCAGTTCGATCCGTTCGTCATCGGCCGCATCCGCTACATCGACCGCGACAACGCCCACGGCATCCTCGTGCAGGGCTCGGGCTTCGAGCGGCGCATCACCTGGGACGCCACGCGCATCAGCCTGCCCCGGCTGTGGGCCGGCCCGTCCTTCAGCACGGGCCTGTTCCACGCGGCGGACGCGGCGTACGGCTTCCAGACGAAGTGGTCGCTGAGCGACGCGCTCGAGGTGGGCGGCATCTTCAGCTACGTGCACGACGCGGAGGTCGCCCCCGCGGACGTGGACGGCAACCTGGACGACGGGCGCGACACGACGCCCCGCTTCCGCAACGGCGTGGGTGGCGTGAAGGCGGCCTTGCGGCTGAGCGACACGGTGGACATCCGCGGCTCGCTCTACCACTCGTACTCCAACGCGGACCCGGTGCTGACGCCCAAGGAGTTCGGGCTGAACGGGTACTCGCCGGTGCTGGCGGGCCGGCACGAGGACAACACCTGGAAGGTGGACGTCACGCTGAGCGATCCGCTGGACATCGGCCTGTCGGTGAACCTGCAGGGCTTCAGCATCGGCGCGGACTACGTGGCCATCATGGCGGCGCGCCGCGAGTCGGACGTGCTGCTCACCGAGGGCCACGACGGCAGCTTCGCCTTCCCGGGCCCCTCCAACGCGTCCTACGGCGTGTTCGGCGGCAACCCCACGCGCATCGGCTACGGCGGCTGGACGAGCGAGGCGCAGCAGCTGGCCACCATCAACGTGGACAACGACTTCACGGACTTCGACGAGCCCATGGCGGAGACGGCCATCGGCTGGAAGGGCTTCACCGTGAACCCCATCTGGGGCAGCGGCAACCTGGATCTGTCCGGTGAGTACTCGTACATCACCTACAACACCAACTGGCAGGCGTACGACGACCCCAACACCTCGTACCTGAAGACGCCGTACCCGACGACGGAGCTGGACACCGGCGTGGGCCACAACTTCCGCACCGCCTTCCAGCCCTTCCAGGACAAGCAGACGCACATCGCGGTGGTGAAGGGCCGCTACGTGCTGGACATCGGCCGCGGCATCGACGTGTTCGGCAAGGCCAAGTTCATCCGCGAGCAGGACAAGCGCATCAACGACGCGCGCTTCCTGCCGTACCAGGCCGGCGCGTGCCCGGGTGACGGGCAGCCGTGCCAGGACCTGCGCAACGAGTACGCCCCGGGCCTGTCCACGGCGGACACCTTCGGCAACCCGAACGTCATCGAGTCCAACGGCCAGACGGGCTACCAGTGGAAGCCCTTCGACAGCCTGAGCGATGACGACCGGCTGCTGCGCTACTACGCCTTCACGGCGGGCACGGGCTACCAGGTGTCGGACGACCTGTACGCCTCGCTGAGCTACACGAAGTACCTGGCCAACCTGTTCGACGGCAACACGGCCTTCCAGGCGTACAACCTCCACGAGATGGCCTCGGGCTTCCACAACAAGAACTCCATCGTGCTCAAGGCCAAGTACATCCTGGCGGGCGTGGAGTTCGGCGCGGAGGCGCAGTACGCGTTCGGCACCTTCAAGCCGAACTTCGGCTCGGGCTTCGTGTCCACGGTGGCGGACGAGCAGACGGCCAAGGACCACAACGTGGCGGTGGGCTCCGAGGGCTTCTTCAACCGCTTCAACGGTTGGAACAGCCTGGAGCGCCGCGAGTTCGAGCACTACCGGGCCAAGGTCTTCATGAAGGCCCAGTTCTAGTCAGCCGCTCGCTTCTTGCTTGAGAAGGGCCCGGCACGCGGCGACGCTGCCGGGCCTTTCTTTTTGCCCCAGGAGTCCTCTCCATGCCGCTGCTCCGCCGCTCCACCCTGCTGCTCGCGCTGGGGGCCATGCTGGCCAGTGCGTGCCTCTCGCGGGGCACGCGCGGTGACCCGTCGCTCCTCACCCTGGCGGACCCCCGTGGGGACGACCATGGGGATGGAGACCTGCGCTACCCGCTGCGCGAGGACATGCCGCCGGGCTCCATGGATCTGCTCCTGCTCACGGCGTATCCGGAGGAGGGCGGTACCCGCTTCGAGGCGACCTTCGCCCGCCCCATCGTCCGGCCGCAGTCAGGGCGCACGGTGGACCTGAGCGGGGAGACGCAGGCGCAGCGGGCGCGGTTCGGCTTCTACACCTTCAACCTGGACCTGTACGTGGACACGGACCGGGCGCAGGGCTCGGGCCGCACGGACACGCTGCCGGGCCGGAACCTCACGCTGGCGCCCGACAGCGGCTGGGAGAAGGTAGTCGTGCTCACGCCCCGGCCGTTCGATGCGCGCGACGCGCTGCGAGGGTTCTGGCTGCAGGAGGCCCGCGAGGAGCGGCAGCGGCAGCAGGGCGCGCTGAGCGAGGCCGCGGCACGCGAGGTGGACACGGCGGTGGAGCGCGAGCTGGCCTCGCGGGTGTTCTTCCCCACCCGGGTGCGCGTCACGGGCGCCACGGTGGAGTTCTTCGTGCCGGAGGACTTCTTCGGAGGCGCGCCGCGGCCGGAGTGGGGCTACGCGCTCGCGGTGACGGCCGCCTCGATCGAGAACAAGGTGGACATGCCGGCGCTGTTCGGAAAGTCCGGGCCGCGAGGGCTGATGGTGCTGCCCATCGGGCCGGGCGACTCGAAGGAGCGGCTGGGCGGCGGACGGCTGGGAGACCCGAGCCAGTCCCCGGTGGTGGACCTGATCGTGCCCCCGGGCGTCACGCAGGAGCAGGTGCTCGGGCCGAATGCGCCGCCGTGGCCAGCGGTGGTTCCCGCGGGCCCGGCGACTCCGGCCGAGGCTCCCGAGGCCGCGCCCCCTGCTCCTCCCTCCGAGGGGTGAGGCGAACGGCCTACGGCTTCAGGCGCCAGATGCCCGTGGCCCTCGCGGGCAGGGTGGTCTGCCACCCGCTCGCGGTCGCGGAGAGCGTCCCGACATTGGTGTCGGCGAAGAGCACCTCGGGCGTGCCGCCGGGGATGGAGAACGGGCCCGCGGTCACGTTGTAGTCCGAGAGGTTGTGCACCACGAGCACCCGCTCATCCCCCAGCGTGCGCACGAAGGCGAGCGCGGCCGAGACACCCTTGGTGGAGGTGAAGAGCTTGAGCCCTCCCCGGCTCAGCGCCTCGGAGGCATGGCGGGCCCGGATCAGCGCCCGGTAGCGCGAGAGCAGCGAGTTCGCGGCGTCCGTCTGCGCGGCCACGTTGCGACCCGACGCGTGCCCCGGCGAGAAGTTGAACCACGGCGAGCCCGACGTGAAGCCGCCACCGCCGGAGCCGTCCCACGGCATGGGCGTGCGCTTGGCCTCGTCGTTGTTCGTGGTGCCGTTGGTCATGCCCAGCTCCTCCCCGTAATAGAGGAAGGGAGCTCCGGGCAGGGTGAGCAGCAGCGCCGCGGCGTTGGCCAGCTTGCCCGAGTGAGCGTTGAGCTGAGTGGCCACCCGCACCATGTCGTGGTTGGTGAGGAAGGGCGCGTCGCTGACGCCCGCCGGGTAGGCGCTGGCCATCTCCGTCAGCTTCGCGGCGATGCTCGTGGAGTTGCCCGCGTTGAGGCTCGCGAGGATCTGCTCGGAGAGCGGGAAGTTGAAGTTCAGCGGCAGCTCGTCCCCGCCCGGCACGTCCTTCGTCGAGCCATAGTAGGCGGCGATGACGGGCGTGGTGCTCCAGTCCTCGCCCACGATGACGGCGTCCGGCTTCTCCTGGCGCACGTGCGCGGCGAACTCCTTCCAGAAGGCGTGCGTCTCCGGGGTGTCGGCCTGTCCGCCGCCCGCGCCCGTCTCGATGAGGTAGCGCGCGGCATCCAGCCGGAAGCCATCCGCGCCGCGCGAGATCCACAGCGAGGCCAGGCGCTTCACCTCCGCGCGCAGCTCCGGGTTCTGCATGTTCAGGTCCGGCATCCCGCCCCAGAACACGCCGTAGTACCAGGCGCCGTTGCGCGAGTGCCAGGTGGGCTCGTTGGAGAACTGGCTCCACGGCTGCTTCCAGCCCGGATCCTGATCCCTCCACATGTACCAGTCGCGCTTGGGAGAGGTGCGCGAGGAGGCGGACTCCACGAACCACGGGTGGCCCGTGCCCGAGTGGTTGATGACGAAGTCGAGGATGACGCGCATCCCCCGCCGGTGGGCCTCGGCGCACAGCTGCTCGAAGTCCTCCAGGGTGCCGTAGTCCGGGTTGATGCGCTCGTAGTCCACCACGTCGTAGCCGTGGTAGCTGGGCGAGTCGAAGACGGGCATCAGCCACAGCGCGTCCACGCCCAGGTCCTGCGTCGTGCTCGGATCGCCGTCGTTGAGGTAGTCCAGGCGCGAGATGAGGCCCTTCAGGTCCCCGTTCCCGTCTCCATCCGAGTCCTGGAAGCTGCGGACGAACACCTCATAGAAGACGGCCTTGCGGTACCACTCGCTGCCCGCCGCCGGAGCAATCTCCACCACGGGGCTCTGGGTCTCCGGCGTCTTCCCGGGTGGCTGCGGCCCGGGGCCTCCTCCCGAGCCCGAGCCCGAGCCACAGGCCAGACCGGACGACAGGGCGAGGACGACCAGCGAGGAACGCAGACGCGACACGAGCATCAAGACCGGCCCACCACCTTCTTGAGGAAGCTCCAGAAGCGGCCCGCGCGATCACGCAGATCCGCGCCACGCCGCTCCTCCGCCGCGCGCGCGGCGTTCTGGTCCACCTTGAGCTGACTGGCCAGCTGATCCGGCGTGTACCGCGTGGCCAGCGTCGCGCGCACCGTCTTGCGCGTGGTGTACTCGCGCGCCTCCACGAACAGCACGCACTCCGCATCCAGCTTGATGGTCACCGCCACCCGCACCGAGCCCTTCGGGCCTGGCGGCAGCCCCTCCAGGCGCACCGTGCCCAGGTACTCGTTGGCGGAGATGTGGTTGTCCTCGCCCTGGAAGATGGACAGCTCCAGCACCTCTTCGTCGTCCCGGGCCGTGGACACCGCGAACGAGCGCTGCGCCGGCAGCGGCGTGTTGCGCTCGATGACACGCTGGAAGGCACCGCCCGGCATCGCCAGACCGATGGTCATCGGCAGCACGTCGATGAGCACCACGCTGCTCACCTTCTCCAGCGCCGTCGAGTACAGCGCCGCGCCCAGGGCCACCGCCTCGTCCGCGTTCACACTGGAGTGCGCCGACTTGCCGAACAGCGCCTTGATCTTCTCGCGCACCAGCGGCATGCGCGCCTGCCCGCCCACCAGGATGATGTCGTCGATGTCGCTGGGCTTCAGCCGCCCGTCCAGCAGCACGTCGCGCACCACGTCCAGCGTGCGCTCGACGATGCCCGCGCAGATGCGCTCCAGGTCCGCGCGCGTCATCGTGAAGCGCAAGTCCCTGGGGCGGCCCATGTCGTCCATGACGAGCATGGGGATGTGGATCTCGTAGTGGTTGCGCTCGGAGAGGGCGATCTTCGCCTTCTCGGCCGCGTCGCTCATGCGCGACAGTGCGACGCCATCTCCCTGGAAGGCCACGTTCTCCAGTTGCTGGAAGCGCTCGAGCAGGAAGTCGACGATGGCGTTGTCGAAGTCGATGCCTCCGAGGAAGACGTCGCCGCCGGTGGCCAGCACCTCGAAGACGTTCTTCTCGATGCGCAGCACCGTGGCGTCGAAGGTACCGCCGCCCAGGTCGTACACCAGCACGCGCTTGTTCAGCTCGCGGTTGAGGCCGTAGGCCAGCGCCGCGGAGGTGGGCTCGTTGAGGATGCGCTCCACCTTGAGGCCCGCCAGCGCGCCGGCCTTGCGCACCGCCTCGCGCTGGGGCTCGGAGTAGTAGGCGGGCACCGTCACCACCGCGCGCTCCACCTTGTTCCCCAGGTGCTGCTCGGCCATCTCCTTGCACTCCTTGAGGATGAGGCCCTGCACCTCCTCCAGGGAGAGGACATGGTCGCCCAGGCGCACCGCCGCGCGGCCCAGGGTGTCGGGGACGATCTCGTAGTGGAAGCGCTCGCGCACCTGCTTCACCACGGCGCTCTCGTACGGGCGGCCCACCAGCCGCTTGGCGCCGTAGATGGTCTGCGTGGGGCGCATGACGAGCTGGCTCTTGGCGCGGTGGCTCACCAGCAGCTTGTTCTGCGCGTTGAGCGAGATGACGGAGGGGATGGTGTTGTAGCCCTCCTTCGAGCGCAGCACCGTGGGGCGCCCCCCCGACATGATGGCCACGCACGAGTTGGTGGTTCCCAGGTCGATGCCGATGATCGGCCCCGTGCCCGCCACCGGCGTCGGAGCCGGGAGGAAGACGGTCGGCGGCAGCACCATCCGGTTGGGAGGAGGCTCGGGCGGCAGCGGCCGGACCGGCGGAGAGGGCAGCACCTGCGTGGCACCCTCGGGCGCGGGCCTCGGCTCGGGGGCGCGCGGCGCCTCGACCCGGGCCGCGGGTGGGCTCGCGGGAGGCGGCGGAATCTGCCGAGGCGGCGGAGCCGAGGGAGGAGGCGGCGCGGCCTGCGCGGGCGCCTTGGGCTTCGGAGGAGGCGCTGACGGGCGACCACGCGCCCCACGCCGGCTCGGGTGTCCCGGCCTGTCCACCTCCAGGTCCTCGCCATCACCCAGGTCCAGCTCGAACTCCACGCCCTTGCCGGGCTGGAAGACATCCTCCGTGGCGTCCGCAGCAGACCGGAGCTTCGGCCCTTGCAGGCCCAGCTCCAGGTCGACGTCGAAGGCGGGCCTCGCCGGCGGAGCAGGCGCGGCGGCGGGGGCCGGCGGCGCGACGGCGGCGGCGGGAGGAGCAGGAGGCGCCGCGGGAGCAGGAGGCCGAGCCTGTGGCACCGGCGCGGCGGGCTGCACCGCGGGGTAGGCCTGCGCCACGGGCGGCGGCGGCGGGGGCGCCGCGGGACGAGCGGGCGCGGGCGGTGGAGGCGCGACGATGGGGGCGCCCTGGATGACGGGCGCCGACTCCATCAGGGCCTCGGCCTCGTCCAGCGGCATCCCCACGGCCACGGGCAGGTCCCCGCCCAGCGACTCCATCTCGAAGTCGATGTCGGGCATGGGCTCGTCGAGGACCTCGAACTTCACCTCGGAAGAGCCGGGAGAGGGCGTCGACGACGCGGAGATGAGCTCCTCGACGTCGATGTCCACGTCGCTGCTCGGAGGCGGCGGAACGGCCAGGGGCGCGGGCGTGGGGACGGGAGGCGCGAGAGGCTTCCCCGCCGACACTCCCAGGTCCTCGAGCTCGTCGATCATCGCGCCCAGGTCCACGCTCTCCTCCGCGCGGTCGTCCGCGACCACGGGGGCCATGGGTGGGACAGGCGCCTTCGGGGGCGCACCCTTGGGAGCAGCCACGGGCGCCACGGAGGGGGCGATGGCCGGCAGCCTCGAGGCGGTGACGCGCTTGCCCACCCGGTCCAGCATGCCCTTGGCCAGCATCTCCCGCTCGAGCGCCTCGGCGTCCGCGGCCGCGGCCGCGGCCTTGTTGAGCTGGAGCATCCGGTCGATGAGCGCCTGGGTGACGGGGTCCAGCTCCTGGAACTGGAGGCCCATGCCCGGCGGGCCCTCGGGATCATTGGCGGCGCGCACCCAGCGCACCACGGCGGTGCCGCGCAGCACCCGGACGCCGCCGGCGATCTGCACCTCGAACTTCACGAGCGTGCCCACCGGCTGCGGCGTGCGCGACCGGATGAACATGCCCCCAGGGCTCAGATTGGTAGCGAACTCCTCGGCGAAGCTCCCCACATCCGAGTGCTTGAGCTTCACCAGAAGACCGACGGCCTTCCGGTCCGTCGCGCGCCGCCCCTGTTCCATGATCAGAACTGTCGCGGCTCCGGTGCCTCCGGCTCAAGCTCTTAATGACCTTCCTGTTTGCCTGGCTGACCCTCGAACAGGGGTGTAGGCACATGCCTCACCGGGGCTCCTTCCATCGGACCTCGCCCCGCTCCAGGCGCAGGGTTGGCCAGCAGTGGCAGCCCTGGGAGGTTGGGCACTCGAATCCGAGAGATGTAGGTGCGCCAGCATGGCGGGAGCCGAAGCGCTCAGCGGTCGCCGTAGCGCTTCTCTCCGGCCTCGACACGCGGCTTGAGCCGGTTCTGCGATGGCGGCAGCTCAGGTCTCCAAAGAGCAAGAAGGCTTCGAGACAGGAGCAGCAGGAGGCGCGGCCCTCGCAAGAGCCGCGAGGCCCTGGGCGCTCAAGAGCAGGGGACGCCATCTCATGCCGTCGAAAATGGCAGGCTCGCTCGCACCTTGTCCAACGCTCCCCGCCCTCCTCCACACAGCCGCTCCAGCGGCTGGCGTACCGGCGTGAAACATCGTCGTGGAAAAAACACCACATCTCACGACACGACAAAATAATGGTGAGGGCGTTATGGTAGCGGCGGGGGAATGATTTCATTCCTCCTCACTGGCGAGCGGGCAACGCCGGAGGAGAGGGCACGTGTCTACCGACAACGAACGGCGTCGACACCAGCGCTACGATCTGCGGTTGCCCATCAAGCTCCATCGCGGTGACGAAGTCCTCGAGGCCAACATCCTCAACGCCTCCAAGAGCGGCTGCCTCTTGCTGTGCTCCACCCCGCTGGAGCCGGGCGGGCACATCGAGACCAGCATTCCCGAGTTGTCGCTTCCCCAGACGCGGCTGCACGTGGTGCGTTGCCAGTCGACACCGATGGGATACACGATCGCCGCGTATTTCGAGGCCGCGGCAGCGGATGAGACAGCCATCGCCCGGCTCGCGGACGAGCAGAAGGCGGAGCTGGCCCACCTTCGCTGGCTGAACTGATTGCGCGCCCCCGGGCAGGCGCCGGGAACGGCGCCCCCAGGAGCCCGAGTCCTCAGTGGAGCACGGTGGCGCTCTCGTCCTGCTCCATCTCCATGGGGAGGGACGGCGTGTGGTACGGATTCGCGCTGGCCGGCAAGCGCCCATAGGTCTCGGGCGAGAAGTACACGGTCACCCGCGGACGCTTCTCCATCCAGCGCACCGCCGCGTAGGTGTGGATTCCCGTGCCCACCTGTAGGGAACGCTGGGCGCAGGCCTCGATGGCCCCCAGGTACGGCCGCGTGTCGAGGGACTGCTCCTTGAGATAGGAGGAGATCCGCTCCTGGATCACGCTGTCATTGCGCGCGTAGTGAGACACGGGGAAGTACGCCGTCACGGCCTTGGGGCGGGAGTCGGAAGGGTCCGTGAAGTTGAAGCAGGTGACCAGACCCTTGCTGCAGTAGGGGCCCTCGGAGCCACCGCCCATCTTCCGGCAGAAGTCGGTGACGATGCCGGGCTCGTAGTGGCGGGCCACGCCGCAGAACTCGTCCACGAACTCCGCGGTGGCGCGGTGGTGGCGGAAGTAGAGCTTCGCCCGCGCGTCGGAGCGGTGCGACAGATCGAGCGCGAAGTAGCACAGCTCGTCCTGCCCCCCGCCCCGGCGCTCCATCATCTCCACCACGGTGGGCCACACCTTGTGGAAGCCGATCCGGCGGAAGGCCTCCTCGGCCAGCTTCGGAGCGCGCTCGCGCCCCAGGCACCCCAGGTTGAAGTAGGCCTTGAAGTCCAGGGCCTCGCCCTTGCCGATGGACGCCGAGTACCACGCGACGAAGTGGCCGCGGGCCTCCTCGGGCATCAGCAGGTTCTCGAGCGCGTGCAGCCGATCCAGATTGATGCCGTAGTTGCGCCGGAGCACTTCGTGCAGACGAAGGCTCGCGATGCGGTTGGCGCTCAGCGAGGCGGGGCGATCCATCGGCTCCACGAGCACGCGCAGCTGCGGCCCGGAGTCCTCGATGGTCATCGACAGTTCGTAGGGAGAGTGGTCGTCACAGACATCAGAGGGCCATGCTGGATTTCCGCTGGCTGGCAGATCGTGCCAGCTCGCAGCCATCGTCCGGAAGACCTCCTGCATCGCTTGCGTGCACGTATCATCCAGACCCAACCCGCGAGCGACCTGCCCCAGCTGATGACTGCCAGAGTGGACAAGCGTCCCCTTCAATCTGTTTGCCAGCATTGTTCCTCACAAGGACTAAGGGGAAGGCTCTTCCGGTTCCACCCTGCAGTGGGTCTGGAGTGCCCCCCTCCTTCCCGGTGGATCTAGAAGCAAATTACCGCCAGGGATGAAGTTTGTCCATAGTGCCACCACTCATTTTCACATAAACACGAAAAAATTCCACTGTAGACTTGTCCTACTGGGTCTGTGTTGACACATGAGTCGTGACAAACCCATCCTCGCGGAAGGATGCTTTCGCCAGTTTCTGGAAAACCTATGTTTGGTTCGCACCCGAGAGCGTGCGCGCGAGCCATCACCGCGTAATGACTGACACCCGAGACAGTCAAACCCGAGCCGGCAAAGCCCTTCGGCATACGTTGCTACAAGGACATACATCATCCGCCGTCAGTCAGGTTCGGTACGTTTCCCGCATGTGTATTGGAGAACTGCCCCTGCAGGTGCTCGGGCAACGCTTGAGGAGGCCTCATCGTGTCCTTCGATTCCGAGCGGCGTCGGCACCCGCGCTACCCGCTGCGCCTGGCCATCAAGCTCCATTACGGCAGGGAGCTGCTGGACGCCGACATCATCAATGCTTCGGCCAGCGGCGTGCTGATCCTGTGCGCCACTCCTCTAGAGCCGGGGGGCGTCGTCGAGGCCAGCATCCCCGAGCTGATGATTCCCAGAACCACGCTGCACATCCTGCGCTGCCATGCCGTGCCCATGGGGTACATGGTCGCCGCCTACTTCGAGGCGGTCATCTCGGATGAGGCGCCCTTCGCCCGGCTCGCGGAAGAGCAGGGGGCGTCGTTGGCCCACCTGCGCTGGCTGAACTGAGCCGGCGCCTCACCGGGCCGGGGCACTCGCCCACGCCAGGACTACCTGACGGCTCCTGAAGGGCCCGTCGGAAGATACCTCCCTGCCAGGTTGCCCCCTCCCTGCTGGGCGCCCTGGCACTCCGCCTTGGATCATGGCCAGGAATCCTCGCTATGCTCCCAGGCATGACCACCACCTCCCCCAACAGCTCGACGCATCCGCTGCTCACCGCCGCCCAGCAGCTCGCGCCCCGTATCGCCGCCCGCTCCGAGGAGATCGAGGCCGCCCGCAGGCTCCCAGCCGATCTCGCCCAGGAGCTGGCGAAGGCGGACCTCTTTCGTATGTGGATCCCCGAGGCCTACGGCGGGCACGAGGTGCACCCCACCGTGTTGCTCGAGGTCCTCGAGACGATCTCTCGCGCGGATGGCTCCACGGGCTGGTGCCTCATGATCGGCTCCGAGATCGGAGTGACAGCGGCGTGGCTGCCCGATGCGGCGGCGCGCACCATCTTCGGGCCCCGGGATGCCATCACCGCCGGCGTGAACGCGCCTTTTGGAATGGCCGAGCGCGTTCAGGGGGGGGTACCGCGTCACCGGGCGGTGGCCCTGGGCCAGCGGCAGCCAGAACTGCCAGTGGCTGATGGTGGGCGCGATGGTGACCCAGCAAGGACGGCCCAACATCTCTCCCGCGGGCATGCCCGAGCTCCGCTTCCTGGCGATGCCCGCGCGGGACGTCACGCTGCATGACACCTGGTACTCCTCGGGCCTCTGCGGCACGGGGAGCTGCGACATGGAGCTGAAGGACCTCTTCGTCCCCGACGAGTACAGCTTCGGGTTCATCAACGAGCCCCCGCGCATCTCGCGGCCGCTCTACTCCGTTCCGCCCTTCGGGCTGTTGACCATGGGGGTAGCGGCCGTCACGCTGGGCATCGCCCGTCGCGCCATCGACGAGCTGCGGGCGCTGGCGCTCAAGAAGCTCCTGATGCCGAGCCGCCAGCCTCTCGCCACCCGGGCGGGCGTCCAGACCGCCGTCGCCGAAGCCGAGGCTCAGGTGCGAGCCGCGCGGGCCATGCTCTTCGAGTCGGTGAACAGCACCTACGCCGCCGCCAACCGAGGCGAGATCTCCACGCGCAACCGGGCCGAGCTGCGGCTGGCCTGCACCCACGCAGTCCGCGCGTCGGCGCGCGCCGTGGACCTCATGTACGAGGCCGGCGGCGGCACCTCCGTCTTCCGCAGCCACCCGCTCCAGCGCTGCTTCCGGGACATCCACACCGTCACCCAGCACGTGATGGTGTCCGCCGCCACGATGGAGACCATCGGCAGCGTGCTCCTGGGGTTGGAGACTGACACCACCCTGCTCTGAGCAGGGCCCCGCGGCATCGAGCGGCCCCTCGAGGGCCGCTCGTCATGAATGAATCAGCCGAAGATGCCCGGCCCGGGGGTCAGCACGCCGTCGGGATCGTAGCGCCGCTTGGCTGCCGCGAACGCGTCCCAGGCCGAGCCAAAGTGCCGCTTCCAGTCCTCGTGGGAACAGCCAACGGCGCAGATCGCGTAGTGCGTGCCGCCCCAGCTCCGGTTGAGTTCGAAGAGCAGGCGGTTGTGCGCGACCATCTGCGCGGCGGTCCTCGTCTCCGGGGAGACCGTCCGAAGGATGTCGAACAGGAAGAAGGTGTCCTCATCGGGCACCCGGAACAGCGGTCGCGTGATGTGCTGGCGGTTGAACGGGTACAGCAGCAGCGGGAAGACGCGAGAGATCTCCGTGGGCGCAACCTCCCGGAGCACGTCACTGACGAAGCTCGCGATCCTCGAGGAGGGCACGAGCAGGTCGCACCAGGGATGCGGGCGCACGTACTGGCCCAGGCGCTTGAGCTCGCCGAGCTGCTGCGAGAGGGAATTCACCCACTCGAGATACGGCACGTCCTTGATGTTGCTCTGCTGATGCGAGAGCCCCGCCAGCATCCGCTCGTCGTCCGGCTGCGCGAGATACGAGGCCGAGTGCATCAGGTGTTCCCACTTCCCATCCGGGCCCGGGAACATGACGCCCAACACGTAGTCGAAGCGGCCATCCCTGATCGCCGTCAGCTCATCCTGGATCAGCGCCTCATGGCTCGCGTACTTGAGCCCGTAGAGGCGAACCCGCGCCGGCGCGGGGACCAGACGGAGCGTGGCCCGGACGATGATGCCGCACTGCCCCAGCCCGGCCAGCACCGCGTTGAACAGCTCCTGGTTCCGATTCGGGGAGCAGCTCACCAGCTCTCCCTCGCCTGTCACGACCCGGAGTTCCAGGACGGTGTCCACCTGCGTGCCATACCGGTAGCTGGTGCCGCTCACGCCTCCCACCGACAACGTCCCCCCCACGGACATCTCCAGCAGATCCGTGAGCACGGGAGGCGTGCGTCCCCGAGCGACAGCCCTGGAGACCAGCTCGCTCCAGAGCACACCCGCATCGACCTCGGCCCGGTCCTCGCCGATCGAGTAGATCCGGTCCAGCTTCCGCATGTCGATGACGATCCCCCCGTCCACCTGGGTGTGACCGAACATCGTGTGCGCGGTCCCCCGGGCTCCGATCTTCAGCCCGTGGGCGCGGGCGAAGCGAACCATGTGGACGACATCCTGCTCGGAGCCAGGCTGGAGAACCACGGAGGGCCGCCGGCTCGGCACCGCGAGCCCGAAGTCGTTGGCGGCGCCCTCCAACACCTCCGAGGAGACGAGCAGTCTCCCCTCCAGCGAAGGCAGCCTCTCGAGCCTCGAGCCGGTCTGCCCGGCGGTGAGCCAGCTCCCGCTGGCTACATCGAAGGCCGTCACCAGCCCCTGGGAGTCGGGGCGCAGCGGAGAGGATGTGTCAGGCATGAGGGCCTCCCTGGGTGGGGAGCTACTTCCAGCTGATCTGGTAGATGCACTTGTCTCCACCGCGGCTGCGGCAGGAGGCCCGGTCATGCGTGATGGTGGCCGTGGGCTTGAAGCGCTGGGCGGCGCCGCTCATCAACCCCTCATCGAAGGGGCACGGGTAGATGCTCGTGGACTCCACGGAGCCCTTGTTGGTGCCCTTGGTGTGGATCCACTTGTAGTGCCCGAGGTCATCCTTCATCTCGCCGGTGGCGGGATTGAACAGCGGCACGGTCCCCTTGCCGTGAACCATCTTGTAGGCGAAGTTCAGGCCCTCGAAGGCACTGGTGAGGTCAACGATCTGCGGCGGCAGCGGCTGCGTCCTGAACACCTGCAGGCCCACCTGGCGCACGGTGAAGTCGCCGAACTCTTCCTGGATGTGATCGAACACCCGCAGGACGCGATCCAGCGGGTACCACGCCGTCGGCTCGAACTGGGCGATCATGCTCTCGTCCGGCGTGCCAATACCCTCGCGGAGGAGCAACTTGCTGGCAATCAGCGTGAAGGACCCAAAGCCATTCATGATGGCCTGCATGTTCGTCCCAACGATGAAGTAGCCCTTGAGATTATCCCTGTCGAGCATGACCTTTTCTCCCCTGGAAGCTGATGGCCGTAGTCCCTTGAACCGACCACTTCACGGGACTCCAGCATGCGGTCCCTATAGTATCAAGCTGTTATCAGAGCAGTGAAGACGCCCGCGCCAGGTCCCCAAGCACCCGTCCTTGCGGGTAGGCCCGAATACGTGCGACTCATGTCCCCATGCCACCTGCGTTCGGTGGTAAGGCTGTACCAGCCTCCTTGGAGACAACCCATGAGCCAAGACCCGAAGGAACTCGCCCAGCAAGTTCTGGCGTACATCGAGAAACAGAGCCAGGCGCAGGGCGATACCGACTTCCTGAAGTTCGTCAAGAATCGCGACATTCCTGCGCGTCTGCGCCTCAGCTTCGCACTCTGCATGGCCCCCCTGGCCATGGGCCTGTCGGATTGGTTCATCCACTCCCTGCGGGACTATTCTCACGCTCCTGTCCCGAAATCAAAAGAGAGAGAAGAAGAAGATCGCGAGCTGCGGCGTGCGCTCCATGACCACACCGTCGTGGACGAGAACCACTGGGAGTGGTTCCTGGGCGACCTGAAGATCCTGGACCTCGACAAGAGCCTGTCCTTGACGGAAGCGCTCAGGCTCCTCTGGGGTCCGCACTCGATCCACTCGCGGCTGATCATCTACAAGCTCATCGCCCTGTCGCGCACCGCCAGCCCCATCATGCGCCTGACGGCCCTGGAGACCTTCGAGGAGGGCGCGGCCGTGGCCTTCGAGCTCTTCCGGGATGCGGGCAGGGAGATCTGCGAGAAGGAGAACAAGCCGCAGCTCTCCTATTTCGGCATGCCCCACAAGGAGCAGGAGGACGAGCACAGGGGGATCGATGTCAAGAGCATCCCGACGCTGATCTCCGAGTACAAGTGGACCGCTCCAGAGGTGGAAGAGGCCAAGAAGTACGTGGACGAGGTCTGCGAGTACTACACGAACCTGGGCAAGGAGCTGCTCGCCTACGCCTTGAAGACCAAGGAGCATGGCGGCAACGAGCTGTGGCCCGTCGCCTCGAAGAGGACCGGCTAGGCCCAGCGGAGTGACGGCCTACCTCCGCTGCCTCACCGGCGGGTAGCGCTGGCCCCAGGCCCGAGGCTCAGGCGGCGACCCTGTACTCGGGCACGAGCGGGTGGCGGGGCTCCAGGCCGCGCCACTGGCGGAACTCTTCCCGGGCCACACCCATGGCCCCGCTGGCCACGGCGCGAATCCACGAGCGGCCCGTCTTCTGCTCGATGTACTCATGAATCCTGCGCCGGTCCTGCATGATGGGGAACAGGGCCGCCGGATCATTGGCCATCTCGGCATAGAGGTTGGCCAGCTGCTGCGGGCCGCTCTCGTTGTCGAAGCGGCCGTCGCTGCCGTACTGGGCGAACATCAGATCTCGCGCGGCGGCCGAGGGCGGAGAGAGCATCGCGTTGGTGTACTCGTACGTCGCGCGCCCGTGTCGGGAGTAGAAGCGCTCGAAGGTCTCCGTCATCCACTGCGCATCGAAGGGCCGATCGCCGTGGGCGATGACGCACTCGACGAGGTTGCGCACCATCTTGTTGCCGTTGTTGGCGCCCTGGGCGGTGATGGGGTCCAGGGACATCAGCGTGTCACCGGCTCCCGTCACGATGCGGCCCGAGGGCAGCCGGCCCACGGGGTTGCGCACGGTCGGAGGAAACTTCCCCACCAGCCAGCCGAGGGGATCCGACAGCTCGCCTTTGCGGAGCCACTCGGCGTCCCAGGGGACGAACTCGCGCGCCGCCTCCTTGAGGGTGTCCAGCACCTGCTGGCCGCTGGTGGCGCCCTGGAAGCGGTCGAGGGGTCCTCCGGGCAGGGCCTCGATGACGATGTTCCAGCTCGCGCCCACATCCTTGTGCTGATAGGGCAGGAAGATCAGCTCCCCCACCCCACCGATCAGGTTGGCCTTCACCGGCAGCATGGGGATGCCGTCGAAGCCCAGGGTCGGGCCCCTCACGCACACCATGGCCAGGTGGCGCTGCGGCTTGTCGAACACGCTGCGCTCGAGGTTGCGCTCGAAGAGGTTGCAGAGGTCCGCGCGCCCGGTGGCCACGATGGTGAGATCGTGCTCGGCGGAGATCTCGTCCAGGCGCTCCACGGAGATCTTCTCCACCACCACCCGGCCGCCCCGCTTGGCCAGATCGAGCATCCAGGCATGGCTCTGCAGCCGCAGATCGACGGCGAGGGCGGGACGGCGGTTGCGGCCCGCGATCGTCAGCATGCGGTTGCCCGGCACCGGGCAGACCGTGAAGTGGATGCCGTCGATCCAGGGGGCGTCGTTCTCCCAGGAGGTGAGGCCCAGCTCCTCCTCGAACTGGAGCGCCATGTCGAAGCGCAGGGCCGTGCCGGTGGGCCTGCTCTCGTTCAGCCACTGCTCCGGAGTCTTGTCGGAGTACAGCGTCACCCCATAACCGGCTTTCAGCAGAGCATGCGCGGCGAGGAGTCCTGCCTGACCGGAACCGATGATGGCGATACGGCGCATGATGCCCTCCTGGAAATTCAGTGAGCCGGAGATGTCGAGCAGCAGGTGATGCGGTAGCGCGGGCCGGCGCGTGCGGACTCAGTTTGCAACGGATGTGCCCGGCCTGCTCCAGAAGCATGCGGCGCTGCGTCACGAGCCCCGGGCCCTACCTGCGTTCCCCCGAGACTCGCGAAGCGCCGCGCTCTGGCGTCGTTCTTTGGCTAGCTCAGGATACCTCGAACCTCTTGAAAGATGAGAATTCCAATCTGGATGGATTTCCAAGGGGGTTGATCAGGCTCGAATGCGCGGATTTGTCCTTCATCAACACCCGCTAACAGACAGGGTCATGCCTGACATCGGGGTCATGAGCGACTCAGAAGACCCGCCTAGCAGAACCCGGGGAATCAGGCCAAGCTCGGCTCACGTCGTCCGTCTCCTGGGGTTCTTTTTGACCTGAGTCATGAAACACCCCGCAATTGATCTGAAAAGTCGAAGTTGGATCTCCGAGCCCCTGCAAATCTGTTTTTCTCAACAATCTTGCAGGTGTACGCAGTTTCGGGTGAGGTGAGCCTCCTGCGCATCCGTAGCTCATGTTGTGGCAAATCAACCCCAGGGTAGGAGTTAACCAGGGGGAGGGAGTGGCGGCGTGACCTGGTGGGTCATGCGCGCCCTGGGAACCGCTTGAATGCACTGGATGGACGCGCTCGCCGCGAGGCTCACCACCCGTCGTCCTCGCTTCTTCCAAGAAGGGTGGGGCCCCCCGTCGCTGCTCGAGCGGCTCTCGCGGGGCCCCCAGGGCTTCGCGCTGCCGGAACTACACGAGGTGACACTGAGCCCCCCGAGGCGTGAGGGGCCCTTCCTGGTGCAGGAGGGGCGCTTTGCCAGCCCCGCGGCCGTGGGGCCTCTGCCCGCGGCGTGCGCGGAGGCCCGCTTCCAGCTCCTGCTCCCCCCGGACGCCGGGGCGCGCCCTCCGGTGTGCCTGTGGCTGGCCTCTTCCGGAGATCATGGCTACGGCCTGCGCCGCTTCCTGGCCCGGGGGCTCGTGGCCCAGGGGGTGGGCGCGATGCTGCTGGAGAATCCCTACTACGGCTCGCGGCGGCCCCCGGAGCAACAGGGCGAGGCGCTGCGCACGGTGGCCGACCTTCTGCTCATGTTCCGGGCCACGGCGGTGGAGGCCGTGGCGCTCCTGGGCTGGCTGCTGGCACGCGGGCACCCCAAGGTGGGTATCTCCGGCTACAGCATGGGAGGAAGCATGGCCGCCTATGCCGCCTGCTTCTTCCCGCTGCCCGCAGCCGTGGTCCCCATGGCCGTGGCGCACTCGGCGGCGCCCGTCTTCACGCAGGGGGTGCTGTCCGCCCTGCCCGACTGGGACACCCTGGGGCGCACGTGCGGTGGCGCGGAGGCGGCTCGCCAGCGGCTGGCGGAGCTGCTGGAGCGACTGTCCATCACCGAGCTCTCTCCGCTCGACAACCCTCGCCGCGCCATCCTGCTGGCCGCGCGCCAGGACGGCTTCGTCCCCTCCGCCTCCACCCTGCGGCTGCTGCGGCACTGGCGCGGCGCCGAGCTGCGCTACCTGAGCAACGGACATCTCCGCGGACTGTTCACGGGCCGCGCGCTCATCACTCGCGCCATCCTCGATGCGTTCTCCCGGGTGGAGCCCCTCCAGCTCCCCGCCGAAGCGCCCGAGGGCGGCTCTCAGGGCCCGGGATAGATTGCTTCCATGCTCCCTTCCGGCTTTCCCACCCGGGCCTTCGTCATCGCCGCGCTCTGCACGCTGGTCATCGGCGTCATCATGGCCCACACGCCCTTGCTCCCCGGGGACGTGGCCATCACCCGGGCCGTGCAGGCGCTCTCTCCGGGCACGCAGTGGGTGCCGGTGTTCGTCTCCACGGGCTACGCACCGACGAAGTTCATCCTGATGGCCCTGGCCTTGCTGGCCGTCTGGCGAATCGCCGGCCTGCGCACCGCCGCCGTGGTGCTCGTCGCCATCGTGCTGGAGCAGCTCCTCGCGGAGCAGAGCAAGGCGCTCTTCGGTCGCCCGCGTCCCTCACG
The DNA here is from genome assembly GCF_020103725.1 of Hyalangium gracile. Taxonomy (NCBI): domain Bacteria; kingdom Pseudomonadati; phylum Myxococcota; class Myxococcia; order Myxococcales; family Archangiaceae; genus Hyalangium; species Hyalangium gracile. Next base: position 373,533 of record NZ_JAHXBG010000009.1, read on the forward strand.
CGAGCTCGTCCAGGTGATGGGCAACCCCTCCGGCTTCTCCTTCCCCTCCTCCTTCATCACGCTCTACAGCGTCACCGTGGGCTCGCTGCTGTTCGTCGCCCGGCGGGCGGCTCGCGGCGGCGTGCGCACGGGCATCACCATCGTGGGCAGCGCGCTGCTCGTCCTCGCGGCGGTGGCCCGCATCGTCCCCGGAGCCCACTGGCCCAGCGACGTGCTCGGCACCTATGTCATCTGCCTCACCTGGCTCCACGCGGTGTTCTCCTGGCACCGGCCGACCGGGCGTCTGGCCGCGAGCGCGGGAAGAAACTGACGGACGCAGCGCCACGGGGCGCTTGCCGCATCGCGGCAGCCGCGCCTCTGACCTGCCTGAGGGACAGGCCGAGCAGCAAGGCGCGTCACACGGGCTGCAATCAGCAGATGCCTGCTCCGTAGACCTGGATGCGAACGCTCTCGCTCTCCTCACTTCGGCCACAGGCCCTGGGCTACCCGGGCACCGAGGGATGGGGAGACTCGTCCAGGTGCCCTATGAAGATCGCCTCTCGACTCCTGCTCCCTACCCTGCTGCTCGGCGCTCCCGTTGCCCTTGCCCAGCAGGATCCGCTCCCGCCTGCCGCCGAGGCCTCCGCCGCCTCGGCCGATGTGAAGCACATCGATGTGAGCTTCCGCGGCTCGCTCCGGGATGCCCTCAAGCGCATCGCCGAGGAGGGCGGCCTCAACCTCATCGTCACCGGCGAGCTGGCCACCCCCGTGGAGGTGCACCTGCGGGACGTCACCGCCGAGCAGGCCCTGCGCAGCCTGGCGCGCACCCACTCGCTCCGCCTGGATCAGGACGGCTCCTTCTTCACGCTGCGCGCCCTGAACGAGCAGGAGAAGTCGGCGAGCGTGGCTGCGTCGATGCCCGCCATGCCTCCGATGCCTGGCATGCCGCTGCTCGCGGACGAGGACATGGACGCGAGGGAGATCCAGCGGCGGGTCCGCGACCAGGTGCGCAAGTCGCAGCGGCGCGGCGCGGCCGAGCGCGACGTGGTGGCTCGTGGCCAGTCGCTGGAGGTGAAGGAGGGAGACTCCGTGGACAACGCCGTCGTCTATGGCGGCAACCTGACGGTGAAGGGCCACGTGGAGGAGGATGCGGTCGCCTTCGGCGGCAACCTGGACGTCTACGGCCACGTGGAGGGAGATGCGCACGCGTTCGGTGGCAACGTCGTCCTGCACGAGGGGGCCTCCGTGGAGGGTGACGCGTCGGCCATCGGCGGCTCGGTCATCCGCGAGGAGGGAGCGTGGGTGGAGGGCAGCACCGAGTCCTTCGGCGGCGGCCACCTCGGCGCGCTGGTGGCCAACGAGGTGAAGGACAGCCTCCGCGAGGAGTTCCGCAACCCGGAGCCCGCGGCCGCTCACACCGAGGAGCACGTGGAGCGTGAGGAGAGCTCGGGGAGCCTGGATGGCGTCCTGGGGTTCATCCTGCGGTTCGCCGCGCTGTTCGGGCTGGGCTTCCTCGGGCAGCTCTTCTTCCCGGCGCGCATGAAGGAGCTGTCGGCGGAGATCTCGCGTCAGCCCCTCAAGAGCGGTCTGACGGGGCTGGTGGGGTTCATTGCCCTCATCCCGATCACGGCGGTGCTGGCCATCACCATCATCGGCATCCCGGTGGTCGTGGCGCTGTGGCTGGTGGTGCCCATCGTGGCGGCGCTGGGGCTGGCGGTGCTGGCCAGCGAGATCGGCCTGAGGGTTCCGGTGCTTCGCGGGCGCAAGACCCAGGCGGCGGTGCTGGCGCTGGGGCTGCTCGTGCTGCTGACCGTGGGCTCCATCCCCGTGATTGGCGCGCTGGCGATGGCGCTGGCCACGATGGTCGCCTTCGGCGCCGTCATCCGCACCCGCTTCGGCCACAAGCTGCGCGGCGTCCCCGAGCCCCTCACGCCCAACCCCGCCGCCTGAGCCCGCGCGGCTCAGGGCGCGATGAGACGGAGGAACGCGTCCTGGTTCCACGTCTCGGTCGTCACCCCGTCACGCTGGTGCCCCGTCACCAGCCAGCCGCCTCTCGCTCCCGCTGTCATGGCCGTGACGTCGAGCGTGCACGCGCCACTCTCGCAGGACTCGGGCTGGAGCTGACGCTCCCCCCGAGGTGTCCCCTCCGGCGCGAAGGAGGAGAGCGTGCTCCCGCAAGCCGCCTCCACCTCGCCCAGGCCGCCCACCGCCAGCACGGGCACGAAGCCCAGGGCCTCGCAGCCCGGCTTCCGCAGCCAGCCCCGCCCCTGAGCATCCATCGCGAGCAGGAACGGCCCGCCGTCCGCCAGCGTGGTGCCGCCCCAGCTCATGGCCCCCTGGGACTCGCCCGCCAGCACCACCGAGCCATCCGCCCGCGCGGCGACGTCGGTGACGCGGCTGTCCACGCCGGTCAGCACCTGCCCCCAGGCCAGGCTCCCGTCCGGCTCGAACACGAGCACCGCGAGGCTCCGCGTCCCCTCCGTCCCCAGCCGCTGATCATCCACCCGCAGCACACCCACGAGCGTGCCCGCGAGCACCGCGCGCCCTGACGGCTCCAGCGCCACGCGCTCGAGCCCCGTGCCCTCCTCCGCCTCCTGGAACCGCCGCGTCCAGCGCACGGCCCCATCCGACGCGTGGAGCGTGAGCAGCGGCTCGTACCTTCCTTCCATCCACTCCTGGCCGGAGACGAGCACCTCGCCCCTCGCGCCCACCGCCAGGCCGTGGAGCTTCTGGCCCACGCGCCGCTGCCACTCGGGCTGGCCGGCCGAGGAGAAGCGCACCAGGAAGCCGTCCTCCGCGGCGCCCAGCCCGAAGTCCACCGCGTGCAGGAACGCGTTCCCGCCCAGGTACACCGCCCCGTCTCCCGAGGCCCCCACTCGCGGCTCGGAGACTCGGACTCGCGGGAACTCGCGGGTCCACTCGTGCTCCCCCGCGCCCGTGTACCGCGAGAGCATCAGGGCCCGCCGCTGCCCCTCCACGGGCTGGCGCTCCCCGTCCTCGCGCGGCGTGGAGCTCCAGACCCACGACACGTGGCCCTCCGCGTCCACCGCCACTCCCGTTCCCCTGTCGTCCTGCGGGCCCCCCAGCTGGTGGCCCCAGGGCTCGACGGAAGGGGGCGTCGGCCGCTCGGGAGAGTCCCTGGGAGGCGGTGAGGGCTCTGGCGCCTGCTTGGGAGGAGTGGGCTCGGGCAGCTCGGGCGCGGGGGACGTGGGTCCCGGCAGACCGGGTGGCTCCACCGGAGTGGGCCCCGGCACCTCGCCTCCGCAGCCCGCCCCCCACAGCGCAAGGGTCGCCATCCACAGCCGCATCGCCTGACGGCCCGTTCCTCCGCGCTCATGTCTCATGCACGCTCCCGCCCCCTTCCTTGCGACCCACCGATGGCCACCCTGGAAGAGAGGGCCCGGACAACCTAAGCAAGGTGCCCAGGAGCACATCCCCCCGCGCTGCCACCCTCCCCCCTCCCCTCGGAGGGCAGGCGCCCGGGCTCCCCGGAGGCGACCCCTGCCCGGCCGGACGGTCGGAATACGAGCTTTTCCGAGGGGTTCCCGTCTCACGTCCGCCACGGACGTGGGGTGCTGAAAGCGATGGTCCCCGCGCCCCGCCCCGGTTAAGAGAACCGATCTTATGGAAAGCGCCGCCCCTACCCCCGCCACCGCGCAGGAGCCCCTCCCGAACGAGGACCTCCGCGCCGTCGAGGAGCTCGCCCAGGCCCGGGCCCAGATCGTCGAGCAGATCGAAAAGCGCGTCGTCGGTCAGCGGGACGTCGTCGAGCACCTGCTCATCTCCCTGTTCAGCCGCGGCCACTGCCTCTTCGTGGGCGTGCCCGGCCTGGCCAAGACGCTGCTCATCTCCACGCTGGCGGACGTCCTCAACCTCTCCTTCAACCGCATCCAGTTCACGCCGGACCTGATGCCCTCGGACATCACCGGCACGGACATCCTGGAGGAGGACAAGGCCACCGGGCACCGCGCCTTCCGCTTCGTGCAGGGCCCGCTGTTCGCCAACATCATCCTCGCCGACGAGGTGAACCGCACCCCGCCCAAGACGCAGGCGGCGCTGCTCCAGGCCATGCAGGAATACCGCGTCACCGCCGGCGGCCGGACGTACCCGCTGGATCTGCCCTTCCTCGTCTTCGCCACCCAGAACCCCATCGAGCAGGAGGGCACCTACCCCCTGCCCGAGGCGCAGCTGGACCGCTTCATGTTCCTGGTGGACGTGGGCTACCCCACCGCCGAGGAGGAGGTGCAGATCGTCAAGAGCACCACCGGCGGCGCCCAGCCCAAGCTGGAGAAGATCCTCTCGCCCCAGCGCATCCTCGCGCTGCAGGAGCTGGTGCGCCGGGTGCCCGTGCCGGACCACGTGGTGCGCTACGCCGTGGAGCTGGTGCGCCACACACGCCCCAAGGAGCCGGGCGTGCCCGACTTCGTGGCCAAGAACGTGTCCTGGGGCGCCGGCCCCCGCGCCAGCCAGTACCTGGTGCTCGCCGCCAAGGCCCGCGCCATCCTCTCCGGGCGCTTCGTGGCCACGGTGGAGGACGTGCGCGCCCTGGCCCGCCCCGTGCTGCGCCACCGCGTGCTGCCCAACTTCACCGCCGAGAGCGAGGGCATCACCTCCGTGAAGCTGGTGGATCAGCTCGTCGCCACGGTGAAGGGATAGCCGCTCACGCCCATGGCGCTGCTCGACGCCCAGACGCTGTCCCGGCTCCAGGGAGTGAAGCTGCGCGCCCGCGCGGTCATGGAGGGCGTGCTCTCCGGCCTCCACAAGAGCCCCCACCAGGGCCAGAGCGTGGAGTTCGCCGAGCACAAGGAGTACGCCCCCGGCGACGAGCTGCGCCACCTGGACTGGAAGGCCTACGGCAAGTTCGACAAGTACTACATCAAGCGCTTCGAGCATGAGACGAACCTGCGCTCGGTGATGGTGGTGGATGCGTCCGCCTCCATGGGCTACCGCAGCGGGGCGCTCTCCAAGCTGGAGGTGTCCACCATCCTGGCCGGCGCGCTGTGCTACCTGCTGGTGCGCCAGCAGGACGCCGCGGGCCTGGCCGTCATGGCCGGCAATGCCTTCCGGGACGTGCCCCCGCGCGCCTCCGCCGGCCACCTCAACGTGCTGCTGGACGCGCTGGAGCACACCCAGGCCCAGGGCTCGACGAACCTGGCCGGCGTGGCGGACCACCTGGCCGAGGTGCTCCCGCGCCGCTCCACCGTGGTCGTCCTCTCGGACCTGCTGGACGACCGCCAGGACGCGCTCAAGCGCATCCTCGCCCTGCGCCAGCGCAAGAACGACGTGGCGCTCTTCCACGTCGTGGATCCGGCCGAGCTCACCTTCCCCTTCGATGATCCGACGCTCTTCCTCGACATGGAGGGGGACGCGCGCGTCGAGGTGAACCCGCGTGAGATAAAGGAGAGCTACCTGGAGGAGTTCGGCGCCTTCCTCGCCAGCGTGAAGGGGGCGTGCGCCGAGGCGGACGTGGACTACGACCTGGTGCGCACGGACGAGCGGCTGGACGAGGTGCTGCTGCGCTTCCTGGCGCGGCGCGGGAGGCGGCGGTGACGTTCGGCAACCCGTTGATGCTCTGGGGCGCGCTCGGGGCGCTCATCCCCCTGCTGGTGCACCTGTTCGACCGGCGGCGGCCCAGGCCCCACCCGTTCCCGCCCATGGCCTTCGTGCTGCGCAGCCAGAAGCGCACCGCGAGCCGCCTCAAGCTCAAGCGGCTGCTGCTGTACGCGCTGCGCACCCTCATCCTCCTGGCCATCCCCGTGGCGCTGGCCCGGCCGGAGCTGCGCCAGGACGCGCAGGCCTCCGCGGTGGCGAAGGGCCCGGCCGCCACCGCCGTGGTGCTGGATGCCTCGCTCTCCATGCGGTGGGCGGACGGTACCCCGCTCTTCGAGCGCGGGCGGGACGAGGCGCGCGACGCGCTCAAGGACTTGCAGGCCGACGAGCCCTCCACCGTGCTGGTGTGCACCAGCACGCCCGCCGCGCCTCCGCCGCTCGGCTTCGATCGCGCGCGGCTGCGGGCCATCATCGACGAGGCGAAGCCCACGTACGGCACCGCGGACCTCTCGCGCTGCATGGACATGGCGGCGCGCGCGCTGGAGGAGAACCCCACGCCGGGCAAGCGGCTGGTGCTCGTCTCGGACATGGCGGCCACCGGCTTCCGGCTGGAGGCCCCGGCGCCCACGGTGAAGGACCCCACCGGCAAGCTGGTGCGGCCCGAGGTGGTGCTGCGCGACGTGGGCTCCGGCGAGGACGAGCTGGCCAACCACGCCCTGGTGGACATGAAGGTGGAGCCCGCCATGCAGGCCGGCCCCCGCGCCTTCCAGTTCACCTTCACGGTGAAGAACTACAGCCAGACGCCCCTCAAGGACCTGGAGGCGGCGGTGCGCACGGGCGAGTCCACCCTGGCCAAGGGCTTCGTGGACGTGCCCGCCAACGGCACCGCGCAGAAGACGCTCACGGTGCGCTTCCCGCAGGGTGGCATCGCTCAGGGCGCGGTGACGCTCGCGCCGGATGCGCTGCCCGAGGACGACCGGCGGCCCTTCGTGCTGCCCGTGCCGCGGGCGCTCAAGTCGCTGGTCATCAACGGCTCGCCGCACGCCACGCGCTACCGGGACGAGGCCTTCTTCGTGGAGGCCGCCCTGTCCGCGCCGGGCTCGCCGGTGGAGGTGTCCGTGCGCGACACGGACGCGGGCATGCGCGAGGACTTCTCCGCGTATGACCTGGTGCTGATGCTCAACGTGCCCGCCCCGAGCAAGGAGGACGCGGAGCGGCTGAGCGCCTTCGTCCAGGCCGGTGGTGGCCTCTTCGTCAGCATGGGCGACCGGGTGGAGCCCGTGGGCTACAACCGGCAGCTCGGTCCGCTGCTGCCTCGGGCGCTGCGGGATGTGCGCACCAGCGTGGAGCGCGACGACCCGGAGGCGGACACCCGCTCGGCGAAGCTGGCGCAGGTGCAGGTGGAGCACCCGCTGTTCACCCCCTTCACCGGCCGCGCCGAGGAGGGGCTCGTGGGCGCCCGCTTCTACCGCTACATGCTGCTGGAGGCGGACAATCCCGGCGGCGCCGGCCCCAGCCAGGTGCTGGCCACCTACGAGGATGGCGCGCCGGCGGTGGCGGTGGCCCGGCGAGGCAAGGGGCGCGTGGCCCTCTTCACCAGCACGGTGGACCGCGACTGGAGCGACTTCTCCATCCGCACCAGCTTCCTGCCGCTCATGCAGCGCTTCGCCGCGTACCTCACCGGCTCGCTGGAGGAGCGCGAGGAGCAGCGCGTGCGGGTGGGCGAGACGGTGACGCTGCGGCCCGAGGTGGGGCAGACCCTCTCCGGCGTGCGCGCCCCGGACGGCACGGAGCTGCCGGTGAAGACGCAGCAGGACGGCACGGTGGTCGTGGGTCCCGTCCTCGAGCCGGGCATCCACGCCGTGCTGGGCGCCGAGGGCAAGCCGCTCCAGGCGCTCGACTTCCCCGTGACGCTGGATCCGGCCGAGAGCGATCTCACGCGCGTCCCCTCCGACACGCTCACCGCCTACTTCGGCGAGGAGACGGTGAAGGCCTCCAGCAGCGACGCCGAGCGCCCGAAGGTGCCGCTGTGGACGTGGCTCATCGTCGCCGCCTGTGCCGCCTTCTTCCTCGAGGGCACGCTGCTGCGAAAGTAGACGGAGGGGCTTCCCCAACAAATTGAGCGCTGGGGGCGCCGGAGATGTTATGCCCCTGGGCTGGAGTCCCGTCTCGTGTCGACGCGCGAAGCCCCAGGTCCAGCTGCCTCTCGGGCCGACCCTCCCGCCACTCGGGGAGAGCCGCCGCTCGAGCCTGCTCCGGGTTCGGAGTCCGGGCATGGGCGGCTTCGCCAGCTCGCGAAGTCCCCGCTCGGACGCTATGGCCTGGCCGTCCTGAGCACCGCGGTGGCACTGCTCATCCAGTTCGCCCTGGGTCCGCTCATCCATCCCACGCCCTTCCTGCTGTTCGTCAGCGCGGTGGTGCTGTCCGGCTGGTGGGGCGGCGGTGGGCCGGGGCTGCTGGCCGTCGGCCTCTCCATGCTGGCGGTCGACTACTTCTTCCTCCCGCCCGTCCGCTCGTTCTCGCTCGAGACGGGCCCGGCGGTGTCGCTCACGCTCTTCGCCCTGGTGGGCGCCGTCATCACCCGGGTGAACGTGTCGCTGAGACGCACGAACGCCGAGCGGGCCCGGCTGCTGGAGCGCGAGCGGCTGGCCCGGCGCGAGGCGGAGGCCGAGTGGGGCCGCCTGCAGGATCTGTTCATGCACGCGCCCGCCCAGATCGCCCTGTTCCGCGGGCCGGAGCACGTCTACATCCTGTCCAACCCCCTGAACAACGCGTCGCTGGGCCAGCGCCAGGTGCTGGGCAAGCCGGTCCGCGAGGCGCTCCCCGAGCTGGTGGACCAGGGAATCATCACGCTGCTCGATCGCGTCTACACGACGGGCGAGCCCTTCATGGGCCATGAGCACTCCGTGACGATCGCCGGGCCCGACGGGACGGAGCGGGAGTTCTTCCTCAACTTCGTCTATCAGCCCACGCGGGATGGCCAGGGCCGCATCGACGGCGTCGCCAGCTTCGCCTTCGACGTCACGTCCTCCGTGCGCGCGCGGCAGCAGGCGGAGGCGCTTGCCCGCGAGCTGCAGCGTGGCGAGGAGCGCTACCGGACCTTCGTGAGCAAGAGCACCGAGGGCATCTACCGCATCGATCCCACCCCGCCCATCCCCGTCTCCCTGCCCAAGGAAGAGCAGATCCAGCGCATGTTCCGGGACTCGCGCATCGTCGAGTGCAACGACGCCATGGCCCGGATGTACGGCATCGACAGCGCGGCGGAGCTCCAGGGCACCCGTCTGGACCACGTGCTGGTACCCGAGGATCCCCGCAACACCGAGTTCCTGCGCGCCTTCATCCAGAGCGGCTACCGCATCGAGAACGCGGAGTCCCGGGAGGTGGCCCGGGACGGCACGCCTCGGGCCTTCCTCAACAACATGGTGGGCATCGTCCAGGATGGGCTCCTGCTGGGGGCGTGGGGCACCCAGCGGGACGTGACGCAGCAGCGCCGCGCCGAGGAGGAGCTGCGGCGCGCGGAGGCGAACTCGCGCTTCCTCTCCGAGGCGAGCGCCGCGCTGGCCTCGTCCCTGGACTACGAGTCCACCTTGCGCAACGTGGCCCGGCTCGCCGTGCCGACGCTGGCGGACTGGTGCCTGGTGGACCTGGTGCAGCCCGATGGGACGCTCCAGCGGATGGAGACCGTGAGCTCCTCGCCCGAGGACGCGGGGCTCCTCCAGGAGGTGCGCCAGCTCGGGATGGCCCAGCAGGTCGACCTCCGGTCTCCCGCGGCCCAGGCCCTCATGAGTGGCCGGTCGGTCCTGCTCTCGAACGTCACTCCCGAGCTCATCCGGCAGAGCGCGCGCAGCGAGGAGCACGCCCAGCTGATGCTCCGCATCGGCGTCCTCTCGTTCATCCTGGTGCCGCTGGTGGTGCGAGGACGCGCGCTGGGGCTGCTCAGCTTCTTCACCTCCCACTCCGGCCGGAGCTACACGGACGGGGACCTGGAGCTGCTGGAGGACCTCGCGCGGCGCGCCGCCCTCTCCGTCGAGAACGCGCGGCTGTATCGGGACGCCCAGGAGGCCATCCGCCTGCGCGACGAGTTCCTCTCCATCGCCAGCCACGAGCTGAAGACGCCCCTCACCCCGCTGAGCCTGAAGCTGCACATGCTCGCGCGCACCGCGCGGCAGCAGCCCGACTCTCCCTTCCGCAAGGCGGTGGAGGACTACATCACCGTCGGCTCCCGCCAGGTGAAGAAGCTGTCGGAGCTCGTGAGCGATCTGCTCGACGTGGCCCGCATCGGCGGCGGGCGGCTCCGCCTGGAGCTCGAGGAGATGGAGCTGGGGGCGCTCGTGCGCGAGGTCGTCGCGCGCCACGAGCCCGAGGCGGCCCGCAGCGGCTCGACGCTCGTGCTGGAGGGACAGGCGTCCGTGAGCGGGCGCTGGGACCGGCTCCGCCTGGAGCAGGTCATCACCAACCTGGTCGACAATGCCATCAAGTATGGCGCGGGAAAGCCCATCCGCCTGTGGCTCGAGGCGGACGCGGGCCGGGCCATCCTGCGCGTGAAGGACGAAGGCATCGGCATCGCGCCCGAGAGCCTGTCGCGCATCTTCGAGCGCTTCGAGCGCGCCGTGTCCGACCGGCACTATGGAGGCCTGGGCCTGGGCCTCTACATCACCCGCACCATCGTGGAGGCCATGGGCGGCACCATCCAGGTCGAGAGCACGCTCGGCCAGGGCGCCACGTTCACCGTGGTGCTGCCCCGCTCACCGCGCGAGGCCGCGCCGCCCCCGTCCGCGAGCTGACGGCGGCAGGGCGCTGGGGCTCAGGGCTCCTCGGTGGAGCCTCCCGAGCCGGCGCCCGCATTCCGGGACACGTAGGTGACCACGGGGCTGGCGCCCCGCCCCTGGCGCGGAGGACGGCCTCCTCGAGGCCCCTGGCCCTCACCGTGGCGCGGCGCGCCCTCGGGACGCTGGCCCCTGGGAGGGCGGGGCTCGTGGCCGCGCGGAGGACGATCTCCTCCTCGCGGGCTCTGCCCTTCGGCCGCGGCCGGCGCGTGCCCGGAGTGCTGCGCGTGTCCGCCGTGCGGAGCGTGCCCCCCCTGCGGAGCGCGTCCGCCGTGTCGGGGGTTCCGGCCATTGGGAGCGTGTCCACCGTGCCGGGGATGCCCGCCGCCCTGGCCGCCCTGCTGAGCGGGAGCGCCGTGTGGAGCCTGTCCACCCTGCTGCGCCTGCCCCGCCTGTTGAGGATGGCCGCCCTGCTGGCCAGCCCCTCCCTGCTGCGCCGGGCCGCCATGGCGAGGAGGACCGCCGCGGTGCGAGCCCTGGCCTCCACCCGCGTGGGGAGGACGCCCACCCTGCGAGTGTCCCGGCCTCCCGCCTCCATGGGAACGCCCGGAGGAGCCACCGCCCCGGGGACCGCCTCCCGGGCCGCCCCGGTGCGGACGATCACCGCCGCGCCCGTTGTTGCGCGCGAGCTGGGCCACCTTGGGCCGCTCGCCGCCGCCCTGGCGTAGCAGCGCGAACTCGTCCTCGACCTCGGGCGCCGCCGCCGCGGGAGGTGCCTCCTGGGCCGGAGCGAACTGCCGGTCCCGGGGAGGGAAGGGCCTTCCACCCTCTCCGTGGGGTCTGCCGCCGTGACGGCCCCCACCCCGTGGCCCCCGTGCCTCCGGCACGAAGCGGCCGGTCGGCTCGAAGTCCGGCGTCAGCTCGCGGCGCACGTACGCCTTCCAGATCTCCGCCGCGTCCCCCGCGCGCCCCATCAGGCTCGGTTCATAGCTGGCGAAGAAGAGGCGCAGGTTCTCCAAGTCCCGCCGGAAGAAGAACTCCGCGCGGCTGTTGGCCGCCGCGGCGACCGTCTGCGGAAAGTCGATGATGGTGGGGCCGTTGGCGCCGAGCAGGATGTTGTAGCCGCTCAGGTCGCCGTGGATGAGATCGCAGCAGAGCATCTTCACCGCCTGCTGCCGGAGGTCCCGGTAGAACTCCGCCGCCAGCTCCGGCGTGAACACCGCGTCCACCAGGCGCGGCGCGGGCTGGCCCTCCGCGTCCACCACCAGCTCCATCAGCAGCACGCCCTCGTAGAACATCACCGGCGCGGGCACGCGCACGCCAGCCGTGTGCAGCTTGCCGAGGACCTCGGACTCGGCCGTCTTCCACGCCTCCTCCTCGGCCTCCTGCCCGAAGCGACTGCCCTTCTCCATCGCACGTCGGGTGCGGCTGTTGCGCACCAGCCGCCCTTCCTTGTAGCCCGCGTTGTTCTTGAAGTTGCGCTGGGTGCGCTCCTTGTAGATCTTCGCCGCCACGTACTGGCCGCCGTGCGTGACGATGTAGACGTCCGCCTCTTTGCCGCTCTTGAGGCGGGCGACGACCTCATCAATCACGCCATCGGCGAGGAGGACTTCGAGCGCTGCGTGCATAGGAACCCGGTGTGTACCACGCGACAACCGTCCGCGTGTGCTCCTCCTGGGTTCCAGGCGTCCTACCTCACACGGTGGAAAGGCAAGCCACCCGGGAGGCAGAACCTCGCTCGCCTTCCCGGAGGGAGGCTCTTCACCCACAGTCTGTGTTTGTGATTGAAAGGGCTGGACTTCCAGAGAATCAGGGGTTAGCTTCCGGGGGTCGGAAAAGGCAGGACCGGTTCCCGGTGAGCCCGGTCCCTTCCCCCCTCGGGAAGCTCTGCTCCGCGCGCTGCGCGAGAACCCACGACGCGTCATCCCTGAGCCTTCGCGCAGGGCGCTCGGTGGGGTGGTGCATGCTGTTGATCGAGATCTCCTCGAGCGTCTGAGCGCCTGGCCCCGCGGGAGACTTCGCCCGAGGCTGGACGCCTGCTCCTCGAGCCGCCAGGCGATGCGCGCCGGGGGTGTTCCCGGAAGGACACCCTCGGCTGCAGCCGCGAGGAGTTCGAGTAGCATCGGTGCCTCTCGAGCCACCTCGCGTTCAGGAGGATCGCGGATGCCCATGAACCGCCTCCGCTCCGGATGGAGCCTGCTTGCCCTCGCGCTGTCGCTCGGCGGCGCGCCCGTCCTGGCAGCCGAGCCGACGTTCTGTCACGAGACGCCGAGCTCCCATGCCCAGGGCCTCTCCATCGGGCGGGCCTCCAACGGAAAGCTCAAGGGCGCCCGCGCGCTCGAGTCGAGCGAGGCCGTCCGTACCCTGCCCCGCCGTCACCGGCGCCGCTGTTTGAACTGGGGCACGCCGCGCCTCGTCGCCGCCCTGCAGCGGGCCGCGGAGGCCGTCCGCACCCACCTGCCCGACTCACCTCCGCTGGGCGTCGGGGACCTGTCCAAGGCGCGCGGCGGTCCCATCCGCCCGTACTCGCGCTCGCACCAGTCCGGGCGGGACGTGGACCTGGCCTTCTACCAGCTGGATGAGAAGGGCCAGCCGGTGCCCGCGGAGGATCTGCTCTCGTTCGATGCGCGGGGCCATGCGGACCAGGGCCGGCTCCGCTTCGACGTGCGCCGCAACTGGCTGCTGGTGCGCGCGCTGCTCCAGGACAAGGAGGTGGACGTGCAGTGGATGTTCATCAGCCTGCCGCTGCGGCGGGCGCTGCTGGAGGAGGCTCGCCAGCGCAACGAGCCCGCCGCCCTGGTGAAGCGGGCCGAGAGCGTGCTGCACCAGCCCAGTGACTCCGGCCCCCACGACGACCACTTCCACATCCGCATCCGCTGCACCGCCGAGGAGCGGGCCGCCGGCTGCGTGGGCTGAGCCACCCGCCCGGGGCCACCTCACAGCGAGGAGCCGACCTCGGACACCGGCACGGGAGGGAGCTCGCCCGGCTTCGCGTGCTCCACCACCACCCAGAGCGACTCCACGCCCGGGGTGACGCTGTACGAGTGCCAGCCCGAGGGCAGGGCCGGTGGAGCCCAGAAGAAGAGCCAGCGCGCGTCGGGCAGCGAGAGGTTGACGCACCCGTGCGTCACTGGCGCCCCGAAGCTCGCGTGCCAGAAGGCGCCGTGCAGCGCCTCACCCGCGTGGAAGTACTGCGTGTAGGGCACCTCCTCCACGAAGTACTCGTTCTCCTCCGCCATCAGCTCGTGCAGCGTCTTGCTCCACACGCGGTAGGTGCCCTTGTGCGTCGGCGTGTCCTTCTTCCCGGTGGAGACGAGCGTCGCGTACACCCAGGTGTCCCCCTCGTACGCGGTGAGCACCTGCTCATCGAGATCCACGTGGACCCACTTCGCCCCCGCGGGGATGGAGGCGGGCCGCGGACGAGCGAAGGCCAGGCGCACCGCGCCGCGCGGGAGCGTGCCCCCCGGGACGCGCACCTCGCGCTTCGTCAGCCCCAGGAGCGGAAGGCGGGTGAACTTCGACAGCGGCTCGGGTGGCTGAGACGAGGCGCCTGCATCCGGCACTCCCGCATCCGCCACTCCTCCATCGAGGGAGGCTCCGGCCCCGACAGCCGCCACGTCCGCGGTCAGCCGCGCGGGCTTCCAGAGGAAGGCCATCGGCGCGCGGGGGCGCTCCTCTCCCCGAAATGGCGAGGGTTCGTCGATGCGGATCTGCTTCACGCTCACGAAGCCACCGCCTGGGCGGAGCAGCCAGCCCTGCGCGAGCAGTGCCTCGTCCCGGGTGAAGGCCAGCACGCGGCCCGCCGCCTCGCGCCTCACGCGCCGGGCCCTGGCCGCCGGCTCCGCGAGCACGTCGGCCCCCGGGCGCAGCACCTTGCCGTAGATGAACTCGGGCCGCTGCTCCAGGGCAGGGATGTCCGGCGCCGCCAGCCCGAGCAGCTCCAGGCGTATCGCGCCGTGCTCGCCGAGCAGGGCCCAGGCCTGGGGCGCCTCGCACGAGGGCGAGCACCCCGTCACACGGAAGCGACTGTCTCGCCGCAGCAGACCGACGATGGGAGCCTTCGAGTCCGGGCGCTGACGCACATAGGCGGCGTCCACCTCGAGCACGGCATCCACGGGGGGCGTCCAGACCGGAGCAGCCACGGGCTCGGGGACGGGCGGGGCCGCCATCGCGGGCTTCGGAAATGCCCCCAGCCCCCAGGCCACGAGGAGACCCGGGAGCACGAAGCGCCACGACTGGAGAGCAGCCCACCGCATGGGCGCTACTTCATTCGGGAAGGCCAGGGACTCGCAAGACGCCCGGAGGACAGCGCCACTGAGGAATCCCGCCTGCCCGAGCGCCAGCCAATCGGGCGCGAGCCCTGGTCGGGAGGGAAAGGGTCGCTCGGGAGGCACTCGGCCGGGCCACCCCGCTTCCCTTCTGGGAGCCCCCCTCCGACGTGGGTAAGGTGGGGCCGTGACGAAAGCCTCCGCCCTCTACCGCGACTGCGCCCGCCTCTTCATGGTGGGCTTCCCCGGCCCCCGCATCGACTCCGACTTCGCCGCGCTCATGGACGACGGCATCTTCGGAGCCATCCTCTTCAAGCGGAACGTGGGCTCCGCGCAGGAGACCGCCGCCCTGTGCCGGGACATCAAGGTGCGCGCGGGCCGGCCTTTCATCCTCTCGGTGGACCAGGAGGGAGGGCGCGTGGCCCGGCTGCGCGGCGCTCCGTTCACCACCCTGCCGCCCATGCGGGAGCTGGGGCAGCGCGGAGACGCGGGCGTCGCCGAGCGCGTCGGGCGGCTGCTCGCGCACGAGCTGCGCGCCGTGGGCTTCGACTGGGACTTCGCGCCCGTGCTGGACGTGGACACCAACCCCGCCAACCCCGTCATCGGAGACCGCAGCTTCAGCCGGGACGCGGAGGTGGTGGCGCGGCTCGGCGTGGCGCTCGGGCGCGGGCTGGAGGCCGGTGGCGTGGCCTCCTGCGGCAAGCACTTCCCCGGCCACGGAGACACCACCACGGACAGCCACCTCACGCTGCCCCGGCTGGCGCATGACCTGGAGCGCCTGCGCCGCGTGGAGCTGGTGCCCTTCCGCGCCTTCGGTCAGGCCCAGCTGGCGTCACTGATGACGGCGCACGTGCTCTTCGACGCCATCGAGCCCGGCGTGCCCGCCACCATGAGCCACAAGGTCCTCCATGGCCTGCTGCGCCAGGAGCTGGGCTTCGATGGAGTGCTCGTCAGCGACGACCTGGAGATGAAGGCCATCGCGGACCACTACTCGGTGGAGGAGGCCGCCGTGCAGGGCACCCTGGCCGGCGTGGATCTGTTCCTGGTGTGCCACCGCGCGGACGTGCAGCGGCGGGCCATCGAGGCGCTGGTGAAGGCCGTCGAGTCCGGCCGCCTCCCCCGCGAGCGCATCACCGAGGCCCACCGCCGGCTCGCCCGGCTCGAGGCGCGCTTCGCCCATGCCCCCGAGGACCGGCTCGCCACGCTGGGCAACACCGAGCACCGCGCGCTGTCCGAGGGCCTCGCCAGCACCTTCGCCGGGAAGGACCCGACCGAGGTGCTGGTGTAGCGCCGGGGCCCGTGCCTACTCGGGACTGGGCTCGGGGGTAGGCATCAGCCGCTTCTCGGTCTTCGGAGCGGCGCCCGACTCGTACAGCTCCGGGTTGGGCTCGTCATAGCCCTGGTCCGTCCGTGGCTGCTCGCGCGAGTCCGAGTAGCCCGGCGCCCCGATGCCTCGCTGCTGTCCCTGCTCCGGCCGCGGCGCGGCGCCCTCCTCCGGCTGCTGGAAGCCGGAGCCTCCCGTCGCCTCCTGCCGCGCGGCGTCGGAGGGCTCCAGCTTCTGCGCCTCGTTGGCCAGGCCCTCGTTCTCGGTTCCCGCCTCTGGGAGGCTCCGCTCACACGCAGGAGCCAACAGCGCCGTCGAGACCAGCGCGGCCAGCAGTGCCCACCGTCGGATGCGTCTCTCACTCATGGTCGATTCCCCCAAGCTGCGGATGCCGTCCCACGGAGATGGGCACCCGGCCACGCTCCAGGGACCCCGCGGGCGAGCCCGCTGCGCTCACCCGCCCGCTCGGTCCCCGAGCCTGCTTCACCACCCCTCGCGCTCCTTGCCGTAGTAGCCCGGGTTGCGGACAGGCCCCACCTCGTAGGGAAGCCGCGCCCGCCAGCCCAGATCGCTCGAGCTGCCGGGATCGCCCGCGCGCCCGCTGCCGCCGATGCCCTGCATGGGCGACTCAGGCGGGGCCCGCCCCGTCACGTCCACCTGCCGGGACTGCCCGGAGGCTCCGGCGGTCTCGGGCGTGCGCGGATCGATGCTCGAGCCGACGTCCTGGATGGTGCCGTTGTAGCCCCGGTTCGGATCGCTGTGGAAACGCGCATAGAAGTCCGGCGGCACGTCGTGCCGATGGTTGCCCCAGAACCCCAGGGGAGGATCCCCCGCCTGGCGCCCGCCCGTCACGGGGAGGTAGCCGCACCCCACGCCCAGCAGCGCCACCGCCGCGAGCCCGCCCAATGCCTTCCACGCTCGAAAGCCGCTCTGTCTCATGCCCACTCCCCGAGGGGCACACGAGCCCCCCTTTGCCTCAAGGGATGAGCACCCACACGCGCCTCCACCACCCACCGGGCAGCGAGCCCGGCGCGAGGCAGCCTGTCCGCGCGGCGGGCAGGCGAGCTTCAGTGGGGCAGCTCGGGCTTGAGCGGCAGCTCCACCCGGAAGCGCGTCTCCCCGGGCCGTGACTGGAGCAGGCGGATGCGCCCTCCATGCCGGCGCTCGATGATGCGCTGGGCGATGTCCAGCCCCAGCCCCGTGCCCTCGCCCTGGGCCTTGGTGGTGAAGAAGGGCTCCCAGATGCGGGCCTGGACCTCCTCGGGGATGCCGGGGCCGTCATCGGCGATCTCCACATGCACCTCGTCGCCGCGCCGGCAGGTGCTCACGTGCAGCGTCCCCCGGTCCTTCATGGAGTCCAGCGCGTTCTCGATGAGGTTGGTCCACACCTGGGTGAGCTCGCCGCCGTGAGCCCAGAGCTTGGGCAGCGAGGTGTCGTAGTCGCGCGTCACCGTGATGGCGCCCCGCAGGCGGTGGGCGAACATGGCCAGCGTCGCCTCCAGGCCGGTGTGCACATCCACCTCCTGGAGCGCGTCCTGGTCCATGTACGTGTACTGCCTCACCGAGGAGATGAGCGAGGAGATGCGGTCCGTGCTCGCCTCCACCACCTCCGCCAGCTGCGTCAGCGAGAGCGTGCTCTCGAGCCAGCCCAGCCCGGCCTGGAGCGCCGGCCCCTCCATCGTGGCGCCGAGCTCCTCCAGGTGCGGCAGGTCCACGCCCGCGCTGGCGAAGAGGGAGGCGCGGGAGAAGGCCTTGCGCATGCCGTGGTCTGCCAGCCACTCGACCAGGGCGTCCTCATGGTAGCTGCGCGCCAGCGCATCCATCGCCTGGGGAGGCGTCGTGCGCAGCGACTGGAGCAGTTCCTGGAGCGCCTGGCGTTGGGCATCCGTCACCCGGCGATCCTGGGCGAGCGCGCGGTGCTGGGCGGCGAGACACTCCTCCCGGAGCTGCTCGGCCGCCCGCCTCGCCGCGGCCGCGGGGTTGTTCAGCTCGTGCGCCAGGCTCGCCGCCATGCGCCCCAGCGCGGCCAGCTTCTCCTGCTGGCGGATGCGCGCCTCCAGGTCCTGGCGGCGCTTGGCCATGGCCTGCAGGGCGAACCGGGCGAGCGGCGTGTTCTCGGCCACCATGCGCCGGAAGGTGTCGGTCCTCAGCTGCAGCACCCTCGCCGGTCCGACGGCGCGAGCGGTGGCGCCCGCGGGCTCTCCGGCGAGCTGGGAGAGCTCCCCGACGAACTCTCCACGTCGATGGACGGCCAGCGTCTCCTCCTCGTCCCCCGAGCGATGGGTGAGGCGTATCTCGCCCGCGAGGACGATGAAGACGTCCAGGGCGTGCTGTGCCTCGGCGAAGAGGGTGTCGCCCGGAGAAAGAGGGCGGATCCGTCCCTCGCGCTTCACCTCCTCGAGGACGTCGGGCGGAAAGGAGGGGAATTGCGTGGTGTCGATGGAGTCATGCAGCATGGTCAGCCCCCGGCAAGCAGCTCTCTCACGCGCTGTCGCACCCTCATGGTGGTGACTTCCCCGAGGGGGCACAGGTGGGAGCAGGCAGGGGGCCGGGCTCGCGGCGATCCGTTCGCTTCGGACGGGCGGAGCGCCTCCTTCCGAAGCAGGATCGCCGCCGAGCCACGGGACGGCAGGCGGCCGGACAGGCCTCGCTACGCTTCCTTCCAGTACGGCCGGGCCTGCATCCGGGCCATCAGGGCGGAGAGGTTCGGGTAGCGGGCGATGTCGACTCCGACGCCGGCCCCGAGCTCCAGCTCCGCGCAGACGACGAAGTCCACGATGGAGAGCTTGCCCAGGACGTACTCCTTGCCCTGGAGGTGCTGGTCGAGCACGGGCAGGAAGCGCCCCAGGGTGGCCTCGGCGTCCCGGATGAGGGTGGCATCATTGCCGGGCATGCCGAGGAACGGCTTGATGAACTTCTCGAGGGCGAGCGACATCACCGCGGGCCCGGGGTGGGCGGTCCACCAGAGCAGCCACTGATCCAGGAGCGCCTGGCTCTTCGCGTCCGCGGGGACGAGCCCCTTCTCGGGACGCTTCGAGGCGAGGTACTTCAGGATGGCGGCCGACTCCCAGAGGACGAAGCCGTCATCGTCGATGGTGGGGATCTTCGCGTTCGGGTTCTTCGACAGGTAGTCGGAAGAGCGGTTCTCGCCCTTCGGGATGGAGACGGGCACGCGCTCCAGGGGGATGCCCAGCTCCGCCGCGACGAGCCGGACCTTGCGAGCGTTGGGGGACTTCTCTGCGTCGAAGAGCTTGATGGCCATGGACGTTCCAGGAACCGCGGGTCAGGGAAGCGACTGCGCACTCTGAAAGGCGGGCCGTTCTACGTCCGAATCCACGCTCCTGCCTACCTCCACGTTCCAGAAACGCACCGTCGTGTCATACGAGGCGCTCGCGAGCCGCCCCTCCGGCAGCACCGCCAGGCTCCGGACGAAGCCCGCGTGCTGGAAGGAGGCAGTGGCGACGAAGTCCGGCAGGCGGGTGATGTGGATGCCGTCGTCCTCGCCGCCGCTCGCCACCCTCCCGTCGCGCAGAGGGGCGATGGCGCACACGGCTCCCGCGTGCACGCGGCGGGTGTGACGAGCGTGGAGAGCCAGGCGAGGCGAGGTGGTGAGGCGCCACGCGGTCAGCTCACCCGTGGCCTGGCCGGAGATGAGCTCCCCGGAAGAATCCAAGGCGAGCGCCCGCACCGGCGCACCAGCCCGAGCGGGAGGAGCCGCTTCGCTCGTGCTTCCGGCGTGCCACAGGCGCACCGTCCCGTCCTCGGAGGCGGACGCGAGCAGCCCGCCCTCGAGCGGAACGAGCGCCCAGATCCATCCCGAGTGTCCTCGCAGGGCGCCACGGTGAGCCCCGTCCGAGGACCACAGGTGGATGACTCCATCCGCCCCTCCGCTGGCCATGCCGCCGTCGGGCAGCGGAGCCAGGCACAGCGCCGCACCCTCGTGCCGTCCGATGACGCGCGAGACACCGCTCTCCCAGCGGCGCACGGTGCGGTCCCGAGAGGCGCTCCACAGCCGGCCCCGAGCGTCCTCCGCCAGGGCCACGATGGAGGCGGTATGGCCGGTGAGCACGGCCTCCGAGCGCCACGTGTGCCGTGACGGCCGCCACAGCCGCACGGTCCCATCGCGTGACGCGGTGGCCAGGCTCCCGTTCCGGCGGGCCAGCACGCTCCAGACGTAGCCCTGATGGCCCGTGAGCACATCCGGCACATCCTCGCGCGCGGGAGCCTCGCGCTCATAGAGGACGTCGGTGCGCATGACGTACTTGGTGCCGGAGGAGACCGCTTCTCCGTCATGCCAGAGCGCATGATCGAAGACGATCAAGGTGCCGGCCTCGGGCCGCACCGCCCCCAGCACCTCCGAGCCCTCGAAGCGCTGGGCGTAGTAGCGGGTTCCTCCGCCGGAGAACTCTCCGCCGTCGTTGAGGTAGAGCATGCACGTCAGGTGCGAGCGCACCTCGAGGCGAGGAGCGTAGGCACCGTCGCGGTGGATGCAGAAGCGCTGGCCGCCCCGGTAGCGGCAGAAGCGGAAGCGGGGGTTGAGGCCGTGCAGGCGCCAGGCCTCCCCGGCGGCGTCCACGATGCGCTCGGGCAGGAACGCGCGGATGCGCGTGAAGAAGGCCTCGGCCAGCGCCGCGTCATCGCGGACCAGCCGATCGTTGTCCCGATACGAGGGCGGATAGTCGCCTCCCGTCGCCTGGAAACCAGCGCCTTCCGCCTCCTGGATGATGCGCGCGCACTCCCCTCGAGAGAAGACGCCGCGCAGCAGGAAGCACGGCAGCTCCGTCCGAACCCCCGCCGCCTCACGCACCACCCTCGCGGTGTCCTCGAATCTTGGTTGCATGACCAAAATATGTCACGACATAGGCCGTCCTGCAAGTTGGGCCGCAGGAAGGTCCATCCAGGCCTGTGTTCTTTGGGTGCACACGCACCGCTGCCTGAGGAATGATGGCGACATGAAGACTGCGGCCCTGCTCGCGATCTTGCTGCTGGGGGGGACTGCCTCGGCCAACTCCATGGAGGATGCGCTCTGCCCGGCAACTGCCATCCCAGTCCAGCGGATGGAGGCTTCTGAAAAGCTCTGCCGGTCTTTCGCGCGTGCGCTGGTCCAGTTACCCGCCGCGACCGCGAAGGAGGCGAGCGCTCTGCTGGCCCCCGAGAACCTTGCTCTCATGACGAGCATGTTGGTTGCCTGGATGGGGACTCAAGGCATTCCCATCGTCGGGCAGGCGGTGGATGCGGCCCTGCTCTCTCTGGGCGTCGTCATGCTCGCCGTCCAATCCGCCGAACTGGCTCAGGCACTCTGGCAATACGCCAACAAAGCCAGGAGCGCTCGCAGCCACGAGGAGCTGGATGACGCCGGTGCTCATCTTGCTCGAGCCATCGCCATCGGCGGCATAAACATCGTAGCCCTCATCCTCACCCGGCGTGCCGCGCGCGGCATTCCCTCGGGTCCCCCTGGGCCTTCGCCTCGCCTTGCAACGGCTCAAGGCCCGCAGGCCCGCGTCGCGTTGAAAGCCGAGCCTCCATCCGTCGCAACCATGATGTCTAGCAACCCACGCCCGCCCCGGACGTTCGCCGGCCACACGCTCAAGCGCGTGAACCTGGAAGCCTTCGCCAGGTGGGTGAGGCAGGCTCCGCGCAGGCCCGCGCAGAACTCGCCCGAGGCTTACCGCTACCAGCAGAAGCATGCAGGCCCCGAGGAGATACTGCTCGAAGGCGGCGGCGAGAAGATCTGGGCGGATGGGCTGCGAATGGACACGGCTCGCATCGTCGAGGTCAAGTTCATCGCGGCTCCTGAAAAGAGCCCCTTCATCGAAAACTCGCAGTGCAACGCGCGGGTGCGAGCGGTCATCCAGGAGGAAGTCACCGGCGAGTTCCGAAGGTATGCGGCCATCATTGCGGACACGAGCACTCCAGCCGTGGGGCTCCAAGTCATCCTCAATGATGCGCGCGCGGTCCCCTTCTTCGAGAGACTGCTGCGAACCCTGGGGATCCCAGGAGAGGTCCTCATCCAGCCTTGAGCGGGGCTTGCATGAACTACTTCTTCATCCCACAGCGAGAGGGCCTGCTACCCGCTCCGCGATTTCTCCAACTCCTGCGCTCACGCTGGCCACACGCCCAGGTGGAGCAAGTGCACGACCCTGCGGACAATCATGCGCTCGAATTCAGCATCCCCATGACGCACTCCCGGGTGGATGGCTCTCTCAACCGAGAAGGCAGTGCTGTCGTCTTCGTTGGCGAGATTCGAGACTGCGCGGAGTTTGCTCTCTGGTGCCAGAGCCTCCTCCCGGCTGGGGAGACTGCCAGTTTCTGTGACGAAAGCATGAGCGGCAGTCTCGACCTTGATGCCGGCACAAGCCGCGCCGACATCTTACGGGCCTTCTCGGTACGCCCTGATCAGGAATCCTGAGAAGCCGGCTCAGCGGCTCTTCGCCGCGGCCTTCTTCGCGGGGGCCTTCTTCGCCGCGGCCTTCTTCGCGGGGGCGGCCTTCTTCGCCGGCGCCTTCTTCTCGGCCGGGGCCTCCGAGGCCGCACCGCCCGTCAGCACGGAGAGCACCTCGCCCACGTGGTCCTTCACCTTCACCTTGGGCCACACGTGCTTCACCTTGCCCTGGCCATCGATGAGGAACGTGGAGCGGATGATGCCCATGTACGTACGGCCGTAGTTCACCTTCTCGCCCCAGGCGCCGTACGCCTCCGCGACCTTGTGGTCCGTGTCCGCCAGCAGCGGGAACGGCAGGCTGAACTTGGTGGCGAACTTCTGGTGGCTCTTCGTGCTGTCCGGCGACACCCCCAGCACCACCGCCCCCGCCTTCTCCAGCGCCGAGTGCTCGTCGCGGAAGTTGCAGGCCTCCACCGTGCACCCCGGGGTGTCGTCCTTCGGATAGAAGTAGAGGACGACGTTCTTCCCGGCGAACTGCGAGAGCGACACGGTCCGCCCGGAGTGGTCCTGAAGCTGGAAGTCGGGCGCCTGACTACCTGTCTGAGGGATGGGCATGGCGCTTCTGCTAGCGCCGTGCTCCCGGACACGCAAGCACTACTTTACAGGTCACCTGTGGCGCTCCCGCCCCAGCTCAGGGCTTCGCGTCGTGTCCGTGCTCCTCGCCGCCCTCTCCCGGCGGGTGCGACGTCGCCTCCAGGCGCACCAGCTTCTCCCGGCAGGCGTTGAGCGCCTGACGCACCTGCTCCCGCCGCTCCTCGGTCGCCCGGCCCATCTCCCGGGCCAGCCGCTCGCACTCGGCGCGCTGCGCCACCACCGCGTCCGTGCCCGGCCCCATCGCCCCGGGCGTGGCCAGCGGTCGAGGCGGGAGCGGCCCCCGCAGGGCCTCCACCGCCAGGATGCGGCGCTCCGCCTCGGCCCGGGCCTTGGAGTCCCTGGGCACGGCCTCGAAGGCGGCAATCACCTCGTCCCAGGCCGGGTCCTTCGGGGAGACGCCGCGCTGGATGAGGTCCGCGTACCGGGCCTCGGCCCTGGCGAGCTGCTCCGGCCCCTTGTCACAGCCCGGCAACACCAGCAGAACCAGCACACAGCCCAGGGCGGCCAGGGGGCGCTGCAAAGAAGTGAAAACCATGGTCTCTCCCATGCTGGTCACGCGCGCGGCATGCGGCTAGGGTGCGCGACCAGTGACTCCCGTCTTCTTCGCATTCATCGTCGGTCTCGGCCAGGGCCTGCTCCATGCGGTGGGGCCGGACCACTGCGCCGCCATGGCCACGCTCAACACCCTGGGCGAGGGCCGGCGCCGGGCTGCCTTCATGACCGCGCTGCGCTTCGCCTGTGGGCACGCGGCCGTGCTGGGGGGAGTCGCCGCCTTCTGTCTGCTGGCGGGCGTGGGCCTGTCCGAGGCCTTCGAGCGCTGGGCCGAGGTGTTCGGTGGTGGAGTGCTCGTCGCCCTGGCCGTCACCGCGCTGCTCTTCCCCAACAGCCTGCGCCATGGCCACCCCCACCTGCCCGGCCACACCGAGGAGCCCCACTCTCACGCCCACGAGTCCGTCAGCACCGCCGCCGGCGCGCTGATGGCCGTCAGCGGCGTGCGCTCGCTGCTGCTGGCGCTGCCTCCGCTGCTCGTGGGTGGCAGCATGAGCCTGGCCGCGTGGACCTACCTGCCGGGCTTCGCCCTGGGCATCCTCCTGGGCATGGGCGCCGTGGGGCTGCTGTTCGCCGAGAGCATGTCCCGCCTGAGCAGCGGGCTGGCCACGTGGGTGCACCGCGCCGTGGCCCTGTCCTCCGGAGCGCTGGGCGTCTTCTGGATCAGCTCGCGGCTGTAGGCGCTGCTCCCGCTCAGCTCCTGACAGTGAGTCGCCCTCGGGGACTACCTGAAGGGTCCTCCGAGGCGCTCCCAACGTCACAGGCGATCTGCTAGGGTCCCGCCCCTCTCGAAGGAGGGGGTACGCCATGACGATGAAGAAGGGGCGCTTCGACTGGTACGACCTGATGACGAACGACACCGTCGCCGCCAAGCGGTTCTACTCGGAGACGCTGGGCTGGAACGTCATCAAGTGGGAGCAGGGCGACTATGAGATGTGGGCCGTGGGAGAGCAGCCCATCGGCGGCATGATGGCGCTTCCGGACGAGGCGAAGAAGGCGGGCGCCCGTCCCCACTGGCTGTCCTACATCCAGACGGACAATGTCGACGCGACGGCGAAGCGGGCCGAGCAGCTCGGGGGCCGGGTGCATATGTCCCCCACGGACATTCCGAGCGTGGGTCGCTTCGCGATCCTGGCGGATCCGCAGGGGGCCAGCTTCGCCGTGCTCCAGCCGCTGGAGGTCATGGACGACGTGCCTCAGAAGGCCGGCTTCTTCAGCTGGCACGAGCTCTACACCACCGACTACCAGGCGGCGTGGAAGTTCTACGCGGAGCTGTTCGGCTGGAAGAACACCAGCGCCATGGACATGGGCCCGGAGTACGGCATGTACTGGATGTTCGGGCGTGACACCCAGCACCCGGTGGGTGGCATGTCGAACATCGCCAAGGGGCAGAACACGCCGCCCTACTGGCTGTACTACGTCACCGTCGACGACATCGCCGCCACCGTGGCCAGCATCCAGAAGCACGGCGGCAAGCTGCTCAACGGCCCCATGGACGTCCCGGGCGGCGACAAGATCGCCCAGTGCATGGATCCGCAGGGCGCCATGTTCGCCGTCCACATGCCCGCGCGGAAGTAGCGCCGGCCGAAGCGTGAGCACCGGCGGGGGCCGAGGCGCGAGCCCGGCCCTCTACGTGCGCCGGTCCAGGATGCCCAGCGAGAGCATCGCCACCAGGAAGCCGTAGACCACCTGCTCGGGGCGGTTGGCGTACGCCAGCAGCTCGGCCACCGTCCGGTTGCCGTCGATGCGAGGCAGCAGCTCCGCCTCCCACCGCTCCAGCTCCACCTCGTTGAGGTTGTAGGCGGGCGCCACCGCGGGGATGAGCCGATCCTCCGGCCGCAGCAGCCGGCGCAGGCGCTCCGGCTTGTAGAGCTTCTTCACCCCGCGGACGATCAGGTTGGCCGGGTGCAGATCCAGCTTGATGGACTCGGCGGCCGCCTTCTCCTTGAAGCTCATCACGTAGGTGCCGTCCTCCCACGAGAAGAGCGAGTAGATGATGGCCTTCACCTGCTGGCCCACGTAGTACAGCCGCTCGGTGTCCTTGAGCAGCCCGCGCTCCACCAGCACGTCTCCGGTGCGCCGCTGCGTCTGCGTGGCCACCGTCGCCGCGTCCTGCAGCTGCTCGGGGCGGATCTTCCCCACCCGCACCAGGAACTGGCCGAACCGGTCCGACAGCAGGTTGGACAGCGCGAACACCGGCGTGCCGTGCTCGAAGTACACGACTTTTTTCACCTTGCCGCGCTGCACGCCCAGCTCGCCCGTCTCGCGCGAGAGGAAGAAGGCGGTGATGAGCGAGGGCAGGTTGTCGCGCAGCTCGCCCCGGCGCATGCCCGGTCCACCGCCGCCCGCGGGCACCGGCTCCGGCGGCCGGCCCGGCTGGGGCGGACGCACCACCGTCACCGGCCCCTTCTGCATGGGGCTGGCGGTGAGGTTGGCGCCGCGAATCTCCGCCGACAGGTTGCCGCCTCCGGTCACCTTGATGCGACCGGTGAGCTCCATCGCGTCCTGAGGCCCCTCCTCCTCCACGTCGATGTCCAGCTCCACCTCGAAGGCGTCCTGCGCCCGGGCGACCGGCGGCGCCTTCTTCTCGGCCGGCACCAGCTTGGCCACCGCCTCGAGCAGCTTCTGGGCCTCGAAGGGCTTCTCGAAGTAGCCCGCCGCCGCGTACTTCTGCCGGGCCTCGATGGCGTGCTTCCCACCCTTGAACACACCGGTGATGAAGATGAGCGGGAGCTGGGGCTGCTCCTTCCGGAGCGAGTCGGCCAGGTGGTAGCCCATCATGTCGGGCAGGAGGATGTCGATGACGGCCGTGGCCAGGCTCTGCCCCTTGGCCAGCTCGACGGCCTGCCTGCCGCGGCTGGCCGCGGTCACCTCATAGCCGGCATCCTCGAACAGCTGCGTGAGCAGGGAGAGGAGCTCCTGGTTGTCGTCGACGACGAGGATTCGCGGGGCCATCAGTGGGCGTAACCTAGCAAAACCTCGGGGCAGGATCAGGAAACTGTGCTCCCAAAGGGTGCATCCCGCTCTCCGGGCGGATAGGTTGCACCCGCCATGGTGTCCCCTCCCACCTCTCGCGCGCGCCTGCTCGCCGTCCTGCTCTGCCTGGGGCTGGGAGCGCCGACCCTGGCCTGGGCCCAGGCAGGTGGGGCCTCGGAGGATGGCGGGGTCTCCATGACCCCGGACGCCTCGGTGGGCGAGGGCGGCGCCGATCGCGACAACCCCGAGGGAGAGGATGGGGTGGGCCGCGTCGTGGTGAACTGCCACAGCAGCAATGACTGCTCCCCCCGCTTCACCTGCAATCAAGGCAAGTGCAAGTACAGCGGGGTGCGCGAGGCGGAGCGCGTGGGCTGCCTGCTGGGCCCCGAGGCCGCGCTGGTGCTGACGGGGCTGGGGCTGGTGGCGGCGAGGAGGAGGCGTTAGTGCGACTCGGCTTCAAGGCGGACAACCTGCTGGAGCGCGTGGCGAACTGGTTCAACCTGGCGCCGCTGCCCGTGGTGCAGGTGTTCTTCGGGATGATGAGCTCCCGGACGATGATGGCCGGGGTGCGGCTGGGGGTGTACGCGGCGCTGGCGGACGGCCCCGCCACGGCGGAGGCCCTGGCCGAGCGGCTGAAGCTCTCCCCCGAGGGCACGCGCGTGCTGCTGGAGGGCCTGGTCTCCTGCGAGGTGGTGAAGCGCAAGCGTGGCCGCTACTGGCTGGATGAGCGGGCGCGGCGCTGGCTGGATCCGCGCTCGCCGCAGTACATCGGCGGCTTCATCGAGTTCAACTACTCGCAGTGGGAGTGGTGGAACCAGCTCGAGGAGATGGTGCGCACCGGCAGGTCCGTGGACATCCACGACTTCGCGCCGGAGGACCCACGCTGGCGGGACTACATCCACGCCATGCACCAGCTGGCGCGGCTGGCGGCGCCGGAGGTGGCCTCGGCCATTCCCCTGCCCCGCGGCGCGAAGCACATCCTGGACCTGGGCGGGGCGCACGGCTGGTACGCGGCGGAGCTGTGCCAGCGCCACCGGGGGCTGAAGGCCACGGTGTTGGACCTGGAGGGCAGCGCGCGCGTGGGGCGGGAGATCATCGCCTCGGCGGGGCTGTCGCACCTGGTGACGCACCGGGAGGGCAACATCCTGTCGGCCGAGCTGGGCGGCCCGTACGACGCGGTGCTGCTCTTCCAGGTGGTGCACCACCTGTCGCCGGCGCAGAACGTGGCGCTGCTGCGCCGGGTGCGCACCGCGCTGGGGCCCAAGGGCACGCTCGCCGTCCTGGAGTACCTGCGCGAGGAGGTGGAGGCCGAGCCCAGCGCCTCGGCGCTCATCGGCCTGCACTACTTCCTGACCTCGAAGGCGGCGGCGTACACGCCGGCCGAGGTGGAGGGCTTCCTGGACGACGCGGGCTACCGCATCCTCCGCACCCAACCCATCCGGCGCCTGCCGCTGCAGACGCTCATCCTCGCCCAGCCGGAATGAGGCCGGCCGCTCCCCCACCGGCGGGCCCTCCGCCTCCGACAAATGGGCCGTGCGCCCACGCCCCACTGCGCTAGCCTTCGCTGCCTCCGATGATGTCCTCCGCCTCGCCCGCCCCAGCCTCGGCCCCGGACGTGCCGCTCGTCGTCGACCTCGACGGGACGCTGGTGCGCACGGACACGCTGCACGAGAGCCTGCTGGTGCTGCTCAAGCGCAACCCGCTGCTGCTGGTGCTGGCGGCGCTGTGGATGCTCAAGGGCAAGGCGGCCTTCAAGGCGGAGGTGGGCCGGAGGGTGAAGCTGGACGCCGAGCGCCTGCCCTACAGCGAGCCGCTGCTGGCCTACCTCACCGAGGAGAAGGCGCGAGGCCGGCGGCTGGTGCTGGCCACCGCGGCGGACCAGACGATCGCCGACGCGGTGGCGGCCCACCTGGGCCTGTTCGCCGAGGTGTACGCCAGCGACGGCGTGGTGAACCTCTCGGGCGCGCGCAAGCTGGCGCGGCTGAAGCAGGCGCACCCCGAGTTCGACTACGCGGGGGACGGAGAGGTGGACCTGGCGCTGTGGCGAGAGGCCCGCCGGGCGGTGGTGGTGCACGGCTCGGCGGGGCTGGAGCGGAAGGTGCGCGCGCTGGGGCGCGGCGAGGTGCGCGTCTTCGAGGCGCCCCGAGTGGGCCTGCGCCAGTGGGTGAAGGCGCTGCGGGTGCACCAGTGGGCCAAGAACATCCTCGTCTTCGTCCCGGCGCTGGCGGCGCACAAGGGGCTGAACGTGGGGCTGCTGGTGCAGGCCGGGCTGGGCTTCGTGGCCTTCAGCCTGTGCGCCTCCAGCGTGTACATCCTCAACGACTTGCTGGACCTGGACTCGGACCGGCAGCACCCGACGAAGCGCAAGCGCCCCTTCGCCTCGGGAGACTTGCCGGTGAGGGTGGGAGCGGTGCTGGCGCCGGTGCTGCTGGTGGCCGGCTTCGCGGTGGCGCTGCTGCTGCCGCTGCCCTTCTCCGCGCTGCTGGCCACCTACTACGCGGTGACGCTGGCCTACTCGCTGCACCTCAAGCAGGTGATGGTGCTGGACGTGCTGGTGCTGGCCGGGCTGTACACGGTGCGCATCTTCGGCGGCTCGCTGGCGACGGGGGTGCCCACCTCGAGCTGGCTCTTCACCTTCTCGATGTTCCTGTTCCTGTCGCTGGCGCTGGTGAAGCGGCTGTCCGAGGTGCGGCGGCTGCGGCTCTCCAACGCGACGACGACGCCGGGCCGGGGCTACCTGGCCAGCGACTACGAGCAGCTCTCCAGCCTGGGCGTGGCGGCCGGCTACATCTCCGTGCTGGTGCTGGCCTTCTACATCACCAGCAAGGATGTGACGGCGCTCTATGCCCACCCGGAGCGGCTGTGGCTGCTGTGTCCGGTGATGCTGTACTGGGTGAGCCGCGTGTGGCTGCTGGCCCACCGGGGCCTGGTCAACGAGGATCCGCTGGTTTTTGCGCTCCGGGACAAGGTGAGCTACGGGGTGGGTGTGGTGGCAGCGCTGGTGCTGCTGGCCGCCTCATGAGCGAAGCGGGATGACGAGCGAGCATCAGTCCTGGGGACGCTTCCCGCGCGTGTCGCGGCAGGCGGCGCACCCCGTCGTCTGGCAGACGGAGTCGCTGCCCGTCTCGAGCGGCCCGCTGCTGCCTCATGGGCTGGGGCGCAGCTATGGGGACTCGTGCCTCAATGAAGGGGGAACGCTGCTCACCACCCCCACGCTGGACCGGCTGCTGGGCTTCGACGTGGCCACGGGCGTGGTGCGCTGCGAGGCTGGCGTCAGCCTGGACACGCTGCTGCGGCTGGTGGTTCCGCGCGGCTGGTTCCTCCCCGTCACGCCGGGCACCAGGTTCGTCACGGTGGGCGGCGCCATCGCCAACGACGTGCACGGCAAGAACCACCACCGGGCCGGGACGTTCGGGCGGTACGTGCGGCGCTTCGAGCTGCTGCGCTCGGACGGCAGCCGGCGCGTGTGCTCGCCGGAGGAGCACCGGGACTGGTACGAGGCCACCATCGGTGGGCTGGGCCTCACCGGCCTCATCCTCTGGGCGGACGTGCAGCTGCGGCCCATCCACAACCCGTTCGTCCTCACGGAGACGGTGCCGCTGGAGAACCTGGACGCGTTCTTCGAGGTGTCCCGCGAGTCGGAGCCGGACCACGAGTTCACCGTGGCGTGGCTGGACGGGCTGGCGCGGGGACGCAGGCTGGGACGCGGCCTGTACTACCGGGGCAACTTCGCCCCGCCGCAGCTCGAGGGGCTGCCGCTCAGGAAGAGCCACCTGAACCGGGCCTCGGGGCTGGCGGTGCCTTTCGATCTGCCCGGCTTCAGCCTCAACCGGCTGTCGGTGGCCGCCTTCAACTGGCTCTACTATCGGGTGAACCTGCTGAAGCGCGGGGCCCGGCTGCAGCACTATGATCCGTTCTTCTACCCGCTGGACGCCGTGCAGCGATGGAACCGCATCTATGGGCGGCGCGGCTTCTTCCAGTTCCAGTGCGTGGTGCCGCACGCCACCGCGCGCGACGCGCTGAGGGAGCTCCTGGAGCGCAGCGCCCGGGAAGTACCGAGCTTCCTGAACGTGCTGAAGACCTTCGGGAGCGTGTCCTCGCCGGGGTGGCTGTCCTTCCCGCGGCCCGGGGTGACGCTGGCGCTGGACTTCGCCAACCGGGGCGCGCGCACCTTGCGGCTCATCGCGGAGCTGGACCGCGTGACGCGCGAGGCGGGCGGCGCGGTGTACCCGGCGAAGGACGCGGGGATGAGCGCGGAGAACTTCGCGGCGTACTTCCCCCAGCTCGAGCGCTTCAAGCCGTACGTGGACCCCGCCTTCTCGTCCTCCTTCTGGCGGCGGATGACGTCGGCGTCCGCCGTGGCCACCTCGCCACTTGCCCTCGGCCAGGGAACGGGTGAGGGTGTCGGGGTTCCCGCCGCCGTTCCCCTCTGAACTCGAGCCCCCCCCTCCTTATATATGAAGAAGGTCCTCGTCCTCGGCGCCACGAGCGCCATTGCCCAGGCCACGGTGCGGCTGCTCGCCGCGCGCGGGGCCGCGCTGTACCTGGTGGGCCGCAACGCCGCGAACCTCGACGTGGTGGCGAAGGACGCGGCCACCCGGGGGGCCTCCAAGGTGGAGCAGCAGGCGCTGGATCTGGACGACTTCTCCGCGCACGAGGCGCTGGTGGAGCGCGCGGCGCAGGCGCTCGGAGGATTGGACGGGGCGCTCATCGCGCACGGCGTGCTCGGGGAGCAGAAGGCGTGCGAGCGCTCCTGGACGGAGACGGAGAAGGTGCTGCGCACCAACTTCCTGAGCGCGGCCTCGCTGCTGACGGCGCTGGCCAACCGCTTCGAGGCGCAGAAGGCCGGCACGCTGGTGGTCATCTCGTCGGTGGCGGGAGACCGGGGCCGGCAGAGCAACTACGTGTATGGGGCGTCGAAGGGCGCGCTGAACGTGTTCCTCCAGGGGCTGCGCAACCGGCTGGCGCGCTCGGGCGTGGCGGTGGTGACGGTGAAGCCAGGGTTCGTGGACACGCCGATGACGGCGCACGTGCCGAAGAACAAGCTCTTCGCCTCACCGGAGCAGGTGGCGCGCGGCATCCTGCGCGCGGCGGATGGGCGCAAGAATGAGGTCTACGTCCCCGCCAGGTGGGCGCTCATCATGTTCATCATCCGCTCCATCCCCGAGGGCATCTTCAAGAAGATGAAGCTGTAGCAGCCGCGGCTCCGGCGACGGCTGGGAGACAGGCGGGGCATCAGGGGCTCGCTTGCCGGCGGCCCGCGTTGTATCCAGACTCTCCCTATGGGTTACGGCGCTCGCAAGCTGCAGGGTCCCCCTACTCGTGCCGATCTGGAGGCTCTGCCAGAGTCGGTCGTGGGGGAGATCATCGAGGGCACGCTCTACACCCACGCACGTCCTCGGCCGGGACATGGCCTCGTGGAGGGCAGGCTCTTCGGCGGGTTGGATGGCCCGTTCCAGCTGGGCCGAGGAGGACCCGGTGGATGGTGGATTGAGACAGGGCCGGGCATCGAGCTCGACGGCTCTCCTGAGTTCATCCCCGACCTCGCGGGCTGGCGCCGCGAGCGCGTGCCGGAGTGGCCCGAGCAGTGGACCGTCGTTCCCGATTGGGCCTGCGAGATCCTGTCCCCGACGACCCGTTCCTACGACCAGCGCATCAAGCGCCCCTTCTACGCGCGCATCGGCATCCGCCACCTCTGGTTCATCGACATCGAGGCACGGACGCTCACGGTCAGCGAGCTGATCGAAGGGCGCTGGGTGGAGCTGGGGGTGTATGGCGAGGACGAGGCCATCCGCGCCGCCCCCTTCGATGCCATCGAGCTGAAGCTCGGCGAGCTCTGGCCTCCCACCCGCGCGCCCTGAGCTGGGCGTCAGCGGTCCTGCTCGGAGCGGACGAAGGCCAGGGCGCTCCTGGCCATCTCCACCGCGAGCCCCACCGCGCCCACCTTCTTCGGAGGCTTCAGCCCGTCCGTCAGGTATCGGCGCAGCGCTTCACTCCGCCGCAGCTTGCCGCTCGAGGTCCGTGGCAGCGTCCCGGGCTCCAGCATCCGCACCGTGTGTGGCCGGACGCCCGTGCCCGCCACCACCGCTGCGCGCACCCGCTCCTCCACCGCCGCGTCCTCCGCCTCCGGTCCAGCCCGCTCGGCGAGGATGAGCAGTGCCTCGTCCTCGCTCCCCTCCGGCGTGAAGCCGAGCGCCACCGCGCAGCCCACGCGCACTCCCTCCACCGCCTGCAGGCACTCCTCGAAGGACTGCGGCGCGTGGTTGGCGCCACGGATGATGACCAGGTCCTTCGCGCGGCCCGTGAGGTAAAGCTCTCCGTCCGCCACGAAGCCCAGATCTCCCGTGTCCAGCCAGCCGTCCGGACTCAGCGCTCGCGCCGTGGCCACGGCATCGCCGTAGTACTCCGCCATCACCGAGGGCCCTCGCGCGAAGACACGCCCCACCCGCCGCTCGGGCAGCGCTCCCCCCAGCACATCGCGCACCTCCACCTCGACTCCCGCCACCGGGGCCCCCACGGACACCAGGGCCCGTGAGCCCTCCACCACCCGCCCCTCTCGAGCCAGCACTCCCGCATCCACATTCAGCGAGCGCGGGCCCCGACCACCGGGAGGGAAGGTGACGGCCAGGGAGGCCTCGGACAGGCCGTACACCGGCCGGAGCGCGCTCGCCGAGAAGCCATACCGCTCGAAGCGTTCCACGAAGCGCCGCAGCGTCTCCAGCGACACGGGCTCGGCGCCGTTGAGCGCGTGCTTCCACCACGAGAGATCCACCCCCTCCAGCTCCGAGTCCTTCACCCGCTTCAGGCACAGGCCGTAGGCGAAGTTGGGCGCGGGCGAGATGAAGCCCTTGTGGCGAGACAGCGCCCGCAGCCACAGCGCCGGCCGCGCGAGGAATACCTCCGGAGGAATCAGCACCAGGTTGCCCGGGTAGTACAGCGCCGCGAGCAGACAGCCGATGAGCCCCATGTCGTGGTACAGCGGCAGCCAGGACACGCCCACCGGCGGCGTGCCCGGAGGCAGCGGACTGGCGGCCTCGAGCGCGGCCACCTGCGCCATCAGCGCCGCGTGGGTGAGCGCCACCGGCTTCGGATCCACCGTCGAGCCCGAGGAGAACTGGATGAGGCCCAGCGCCTCGGGGCGGACGCTCACGGCCAGCGCATCCTCCCCGCGAGCCACCTCGTCCACCGTCCGGCAGCCCAGCCTCGGACGTGCCGCCTCCACCGCGGCGCCCAGCAGCAGCTTCACCTTCAGCTCGGTGAGCACCACCGCCGAGCCCGTCACCTCCAGCATCCGCGCCGTCGAGCGGTGGTACTCCTCCAGGCGCCCCAGCCGCACCGGCGGGTAGAGCGGCACCGGCACCGCGCCCGCCAGCAGCGTGCCGAAGAAGGCATCCATGAAGGCCGCGGACGTGGGCAGGAGGATGGCCACGCGATCCCCCTCCGCCACGCCCAGGCGGCGCAGCCCCGCGGCCGTCTGCCGGGCGCGGCGATACACCTCCGCCCAGGACAGCGTCGTCTCGCGCTCGGACGCATCCACGAAGGTGAGCCCCAGCTCCGTGCCCGCCGCGGCCGCGAGCATCTGCGTCACCGTGGCGTACCTCACCGGTGGCAGCGCTGGCCCCTTCATCGCTGAACCTCCGGCGAGGCGACGACGCGCGTCGAGACCAGCCGGGCCAGATCCGCCACGGTGGTGATGCCCACCGCGTCCTCCTCGGACAGCTTCACCCGGAAGCGGTTCTCCAGCCCCACCGCCAGCACCGTCAGCCCCAGGCTGTCGAGCTGCAGGTCCTTCAGCAGATCATGGGAGGGCTCCACCGCCCCCTTCCACTCCAGCTCCTCACCGAGGATGCGGCGGATCTCCGCCACCACCTCGCCTTCCAGCTCAGCCACGCTACACCCCCGAAAAGACGGTGGGAGCGCCCTCCCACCGCGGCATGCTCACCAGCGAAGCAGCACCAGCTCCGCGCAGAAGCCAGGCCCCATCGCCATCATCACGCCCCAGTCTCCCGGCCGGGGCTCGCCCGACTCCAGCGTCTCGCCCATCACGAAGAGCACGGAGGCCGAGGAGAGGTTGCCCACCTCGTTCAGCGACGCCCACGAGCGCGCCAGCGCCTGCCGTGGCAGCTCCAGGCTCTCCTCGAAGGCCTGCAGCACCTTGGGCCCCCCCGTGTGCGCCACCCAGTGGCGGATGTCCCCGCGCGTCAGCCCGTGCTCGGCGAGGAACGCGTCCACGTTGCCGCGGACATGGTCCCGCACCAGCTGGGGCACCTTGGCGGACAGCACCACCTTGAAGCCCGTGTCCACGACGTCCCAGCCCATGATGCGCTCGGTGTCCGGGTAGAACACGGCCCGCGAGCCCACCACGCGAGGCCCGGGCGCGCTCGCCTCGGCGCCCTGCAGCACCGCGCACGCGGCGCCGTCCCCGAAGAGGCCCGAGGCGATGATGTTGGGGATGGACAGGTCCTCGCGCTGCAGCGTCAGCGAGCACAGCTCCACCGAGAGCACGAGCGCCGTGTGCCGGGGATACGCCCGGAGATAGTCCACCGCCCGCGCCACGCCCGCCGCCCCCGCCACGCACCCCAGGCCGAAGAGGGGCGAGCGCTTGACGTCCTCGCGGAACCCCAGCCGGTTGGCCAGGCGCGCCTCGATGCTCGGCACCGCCAGCCCCGTCACCGTCACGAAGAAGACGTGGTCCACGTCCTTCGGCGTGAGGCCCGCCTTCTCGAGCGCCTCGCGCACCACCTTCTCGCCCAGCTCCACCGCGGAGCGGATCCACGCGTCGTTGCGCTGCTGGAAGGAGACGAGCGGGGGGTAGGCCTCGATGGGCAGCGCCAGGAAGCGCCCGGAGACGCTCACCGCGCGGTGCAGATCCTCGAGCCGCTCCAGGTTGAAGTGCTTGCGTGCCCACAGCTCGCGGAAGGCGCTGATGAGCTGCTCCTGCGTCGCGTAGTGCGCAGGGAGCGCGCGTCCCACGGCGCGAAGGAGAGGAGACGGTCCCGGAGTGGCTGCGCTGTGCATGAAGCTCCCGCGGAAGATTGTCCCTTAATCAAGGACGGCAGTGGAATCGAGGCTTTGAGCCTCCCGGGACGCATCTCGTGGCGCCCTGTCCTGAGAATGACACACCCACCGCTCCCCGTGAGCCGCCGTCACGCAGTTTCACAAATCCGACACCCCGACCTTCCGCGGGTAGAGTGCGGCCACTCCCTCTCCCGGTCTGAATGATCGACATGACTCGGCTCCCTAGGATGCGGCGGCTCGGCAGCGGTAGCGAGCAAGGTCGTCCTGGCAGAGAGCGCCCCATGAGCCTTCAGCGTGCAGGGGTGCTCTCCGCGCTGCTCCTCGCGGCCTGTGTCTCCGCTCCGAGACCAGCCCCGACACCGGAGCCACCGCCCCTGCCCGGCCCGGTCCTCCCACGCGTCGAGGTCCGGGTGTACCGGGAGCTGCCGGACGGCTCAGCGGAGCCGTGGGGCACGCTGCCCCTCCCGACGGGCGTCACCTCGCTGCCCGAGGGCCCCTGGTTCGTGGAGCCGTCCGTGCCTGTGCGGTCGGACGGGGAGGCCCGAGCCCTCGCCGAGCTGCTGCGGACGCACGGTGTCCGCCGGCTCTCGCTGCGCGGCGTGGAGCTCCCGACACCCGCGCTGCTGTCGCTCCTGGTGGAGAAGACCGCGCTCACCGCGCTGTACCTCTCGGGGACACCGACGACTGACGCCCACCTCGTGGCGCTTGCCTATCTCCCCGGGCTCGACACGCTGCACCTGGATGGGACGCACGTCACGGACGCGGGGATGCCGGACATCGCTCGGCTGCCTCGGCTCGAGGCGCTGCTCCTGTCGGAGACGGCCGTCACGACTCAGGGGCTGCTTCAGCTCTCGGGGCTCGTGAACCTGCGAAGGTTCGAGGTGGCCGAGACCCGGGTGGGAAGCCCGGGCCTCCAGTTCCTGAAGCACTGTCACGCGCTGGAGGTCCTGGACCTCGGGCAGACCGGCGCGGAGGACTCCGTGGTCGCGCTGCTTCCGGGTGCGTCCATGCGCAAGCTCGTGCTCAGTGGCACGAACGTCACGGACTCGGGGCTGGAGCCGCTGCGGCGAATGCGAGCCCTCACGGCGCTGGGGCTGGCACGGACGGCGGTGACGGACGCAGCGCTGGCGCATGTGGAGGGGCTGCCCTCGCTGGAAGCGCTCCACCTGGGCAACACGCGCATCACGGATGCGGGGCTGGCACGTCTCGCGAAGACACGCACCCTGCGAGGCCTCGTCCTGGACGACACGAACGTGGGGGATACGGGCCTGCGGCACCTCGTGTCCCTGGAGCGGCTCGAGGTGCTCAGCCTGAAGAGCACCCGTGTGACGAACAAGGGCCTCACGCTGCTGGCGGGGTTCAAGCACCTCAGGGAGCTGGACCTGTCGCACACGCGCGTGACGGCGGCGGGAATGCCCGCGCTTGCTCCGCTCACGTCAGTCGTGGGCCTGAGCCTCGCGGGGCTGCTGCTCACCGATGACTCGCTCTCGTCCCTGGCCGGGCTCACGGGGCTCGTCCGACTGGACCTCAGCGAGAACCCGATCAGCCCGGAGGGACTCGCCCACCTCCAGTCGGCCAGCGCGCTGGAAGAGCTCAACCTGAGCAGCACCGGCTTCACCGATGAGGGGACGCGCCTGCTGAGCCACTGGCCGCGCCTGCGCTCGCTCAAGGTGGTGCGCACGCTCCTGACGGATACGGGGCTGCCGAGGCTCGGGGAGAACCTGGAGCTGCTCCACCTCGGCGCCACGCTCATCTCCGACGCGGGCCTGCCGTTGCTCGCCCGGCTCCCACGCCTGTCCACGCTGGATCTCCACCAGACCCGCATCACGGACGCGGGGCTCGCCTCGCTCGCGGCCTCGCCCTCGCTGTCCGTGCTCAACCTCTCGGGGACGGACATCGGCGACGCGGGACTCGCGGCGCTTCCGGAAGGCGTGACGGTGCTCGTGCTGGCCCGGACGCGCGTCACCGAGGCCGGCCTGCCCGCGCTGGAGCGCCTGAAGCGGCTGCGACAGGTGGACCTGCGACAGACGTCCATCCCCGCCGAGGCGCTGCGGCGATGGGCGAGACAGCGCCCCATCACCTGGCTCTGGGGCGCTCCGGAAGGCTCACCGTAGCCGGCGACACGCGGAGGTCTTCACCGCGAGGAAGACGCGAGCGCCCGTCGTCACGCCCAGCTCGCGCACCGCGGAGTCCGTCACCCGCACCGCCATGGGAGCTCCCGCAACCTCCACGAAGAGCACCCGGTCTCCCACGCCCGCCTCCTCCATCCGCCGCACCGTCCCCTCCCACACGTTGCGCGCGGAGATGCCAGCGAGCGGCCCCACGGACAGCAGGATGTCCTCGGCGAGCACCGCATACGCCGCACGTGCTCCGGCCACGAGCTCCGAACCATCGGGCACCCAGAGCCCGAGCCCCTCCGTCACGCGGAGCCGCAGCCCGCCGTCCGCCGGGCGCTCCAGGACGCCCTCCAGGATGTTCTCCTCCCCTTCCAGCCCCAGCGCCCCGCGCGTCGCGCCTCCCAGCACCGTGTCCGCCGGCCCCACCGCGCGCACGCGCCCCTCCTCCAGGAGCAGCGCCTCCTGCGCCAGCACCCGAGCCTCGCCGAGCTGGTGCGTGACGTAGAGCATCGGCACGCGAGCCTCATCCCGGATGCGGAGCAGGTAGGGCAGCACGCGCTCCTTGAGGGCCACATCCAGCGCGGCCAGTGGCTCATCCAGCAGCAGCAGCGCCGGATCCGTCGCCAGCGCCCTCGCGAGCGCCACGCGCTGACGCTCGCCTCCGGAGAGCGTGGCCGGGTAGCGGTGCAGCAGGGGCTCCAGCTCCAGCAGGGCCACGGCCTCGTCCACGCGAGAGGGGCGCCCCGGGCGCACGCCAAAGCGGACGTTCTCCCGCGCGGTGAGGTGCGGAAAGAGGAGCGAGTCCTGGGGCACGTACCCCATGCGCCGAGCCTCGGGCGGCACGTCCACACCCGACGCCGAGTCCAGCAGCACGCGCTCGCGCACCACCAGCCGTCCCCGCGCCCCGCGACGCAGCCCCGCCAGCGACTCCAGCAGGGACGTCTTCCCCGAGCCCGAGCGGCCCATCACCGCCACCGACGCCGAGGAGAAGCGCGCCTCCACCTCGAGCGGGAAGCGCGCCAGCGGTAGCTTCAGGGAGACCTCGATCATGCGCGCACCCGAGCCTCGCGGCGGCGGGTCAGGAGCTCCGTGGCGTAGATGGCGGCGAAGGCCACCAGGGTGGCGATGCCCGCCAGGCGGAGCGCCTCGGCGTCCTGCCCGAGCTGGGTGCGGTGGAAGATGGCGAGCGCCAGCGTCTGGGTCCGCCCCGGGATGTTGCCGGCCACCAGCACCGTGGCGCCGAACTCGCCCAGGGCGCGAGAGAAGGCGAGCAGCGTCCCCGTGAGCACCCCGCGCCACGCCAGGGGCAGGGTCACGCGGAAGAAGGCCCGGGTGCGCGAGTCCCCCAGCGTCCGCGCCACCGCCACCAGCCGAGGATCCACCTCCTCGAAGCCCGAGCGCGCCGAGCGCACCAGCAGCGGGAAGGCCATGACGGCGCTCGCCAGCACCACCGCCTTGGGCGTGAAGACCACCTCGATGCCGAGCCCATCCAGCGCCTGCCCCACCGGACTGCTCCGAGCGAGCAGCTCCAGCAGGACCAGGCCCACCGCCGTGGGCGGCAGCACCAGCGGCAGGGAGAGCAGCGTCTCGATCAAGCCCTTGCCCGCTCCCTGCCACCGAGCCAGGCCATAGGCCGCGGCCACCCCGAAGGGAAGGATGACGACCGTGGCCACCGCCGCCACCGCCAGCGAGAAGAGGACGAGAGGCAGCTCGCCCTCGCTCACGGGCGGGCCTTCCCGGGAACGAAGACGAAGCCGTGCCGCTCGAAGATGCTCCGCGCGCTGGCTCCCTGCAGGAAGCTCACGAAGGCGCGCCCCGCCGCGGAGGCCTTGCCCCGAGCCAGCGCCGCCACGGGGTAGACGATGCGCGGCCCGTCCGCCTCCGGAACGGTGAGCGCCACCCGCACGCGCTTCGACTGCGCCGCGTCCGTGGCGTACACCACCCCCGCCTCCACCCGCCCGGCCTCCACGGCCGACAGCGCCGCGCGCACATCCAGCGCGGGCACCACGCGAGGCTCCAGCTCCTTCCAGACTCCCGCCTTCTCCAGCCAGCTCTTCGCATAGAGGCCCGCGGGCACCGCCGCCGGATCCGCGAGCGCCAGGCGCTTCACCTCTCGGAGCTCCGCCGCGGAGGTCACCTTCCGCTTCGAGTCCGCCGCCACCACCACCACCAACCGGTTGGAGAGCAGCTCCACGCGCGTGCCCGCCTGGACGAGCCCCGCCTTCTCCACCTGGTCCAGCTTCGCGGTGTCGGCGGAGAGGAAGACGTCCGCGGGAGCCCCCGCGACGGCCTGCCGCGCCAGGTCACTGGACGCACCGAAGGCGAACTCCACCACGGTCCCCTGCTCCTTCGTGAAGGCGCGTCCCACCTCCTGGAGCGCGTCCGTGGTGCTCGCGGCGGCGAACACCAGGATCCGCTCCGCGGCGAGAGCGGGCATCGAGCAAGCAAGCAGAAAGGCAAGCAGAACCGTGCGCATGGGGCCGTTCCTCTTCCAGAGCAAGGCACCGCGTCAAGCCTCCAGGCCCCCTTCGGAGATTCCATTGACCCGCCTCGGGACCCCCGATAAAGAAAATTCCGTGTCACGGAATGTCCCCAAAGAGGAAGATCTCGCTGGCGACGCCACGCGGCTCCAGCAGCTGCTGTACGCGCTGGGGCGGCGCCGCTCGCTCCGTGACCCCATTGCCAGCACCTGCGAGGAGCTCCAGCTCACCCCACCCCAGGTCCACGCGCTCCTGTGGCTGGGCAAGGACGGCATGCTCACCATGGGCGAGCTGGCACGGCGGCTCGGGGTGACGGAGAAGACGGTGACGGGTGTCGTCGACCGGCTCGAGCGCGAGGGCCAGGTCCAGCGCGAGCGCATCACCATGGATCGCCGCGTGGTGCGCTGCCGCCTCACCGAGCTGGGACAGAAGACCTACCAGAAGCTCGAGCGCTACCTGAACGAGGCGATGGTCCAGATGCTGGGCATGCTGGATGGCACCGACCGCAAGGCGCTCTTCCGCATCGTGGAGAAGCTCGTCCGCCGGCTGGACGCCCCCGAGGGGCCAGACGCGCTGCCGGCCGTGCGCGAGAAGTCGGCCTGAGCCCTCACCCACGCCTGCTCCGACTCCCACCCTCCTACTCAAGGCCACCTTGCGCCGCGTGGCTGCTGCCTTATCGGAAGGAGGACCGGTTCTGTCCGTTGGGGTAGTGAGATGAAGGCTCAGACGTCCGCAAGGGTAGGAGTGCTTCTGGGAGTAGTGCTGGCGCTGGCAGGCTGTGACAGGGCGCCGCCCGCCTCGGGTCCGACGGGAGAACCGTCAGCCACTCCCCTCTCTCAGGAGGCCGCCAGGGCGCCCGAGCCGGTGCTGCCTCCCTCACCGACCCAGGCGCTCGCCTCGCTCGCTCCGCTGGCGGACTCGGTGCGCTCCGCGGTGGTCAACGTGGAGGTGCGCGCGCGCGGGGCCGAGCCTCGGGCCAGTCGCCCCCAGCTGGAAGATCCCTTTGGAGGCCTCCCCTGGCCCTGGATGGAGCCGGGGCCGAGAGGCCAGGAGCCGCTGCGCCAGGGGCTCGGCTCGGGCTTCATCATTGACCCCTCGGGCATCGTGCTCACCAACAACCACGTGGTGGAGGGCGCCGTCGGCATCGACGTGAAGCTCATGGACGGCCGCCAGTTCGAGGCGAAGGTGCTGGGCACGGATCCGCTCACGGACGTGGCGGTGCTCCAGCTCCAGGGCCGGGACGTGAAGGAGCTGCCGGTGGTGCGGCTGGGAGACTCGGACGCGATGCGCGTGGGGGACTGGGTGCTGGCCATCGGCAACCCGTTCGGCCTGTCCTCCAGCGTCAGCCTGGGCATCCTCTCGGCCAAGGCGCGCGACATCCAGGCCGGCCCGTATGACGACTTCCTGCAGACGGACGCGGCCATCAACCCGGGCAACTCCGGCGGGCCGCTGTTCAACATGAGCGGCGAGGTGATCGGCATCAACACGGCCATCGTGGGACAGGGCTCGGGCATCGGGTTCGCGGTGCCCAGCAACCTGGTCAAGGCGCTGCTGCCCCAGCTCGAGAAGGAGGGCGCCGTCACGCGCGGCTGGCTCGGCCTGGGAGTGCAGGACCTGACGGCCCAGCTCGGCGAGGCGCTCGGAGTGCCGGTGCGCGAAGGGGCCATCGTGGTGCATGTCGAGGAAGGCACGCCGTCCGCGGAGGCGGGCCTGCGGCCGGATGACGTCATCGTGGCGCTGGATGACACGCCCATCACCTCGGCGGGCTCGCTCACGCGCACCATCGGGCTGATGCGTCCCGAAACGCAGGTGACGCTCACGCTCTACCGTGACGGCCAGAAGCTGGAGCGCGAGGCGACGCTCGGGACGCGACCGGACCTCGAGGGTGTCTCCGCGCGAGAGCGCCGGCAGCCACAGGAGGAGCCTCACCAGCGGCTGGGTCTGGCCCTGGGCGACGTCGGCCCCCAGCTCGGAGCACGTGGGGTGCCCGCCGGAGCGCTCATCACCCGTGTCCTGCCGGGCTCGGTGGCCGAGCGCGCGGGGCTCGTGCAGGGCATGGTGGTGGTGGAGGCCGGGGGCAGGCCCGTGCGCGGCGCCGCGGAGCTGGTGCGCATCCTACGGGATGCCCGGCCTGGGAGCGCGGTGCTCCTGCGCGTCCAGCTGGGCGAGACACGGGCGCTGCGCGCGCTCACGATCCCCGAGTAGCCGGGTCCGCCGCGCTCGCGAGTCCCTCGGGCGCGCGGGCCAGCAGCACGCGTGGGTGCAGCAGCAGGGCGAAGGCCTCGCGGACGGTCCAGTAGAAGCGATCCAGGGCGTGGAGGTTGCGCTCCGTGAGCAGCGCGGGGCTGGTGGCCACCTCGAAGCCCTGGAGCCGGAAGTACTGGCGCGCTCGGAGCAGGTGGTACGGGTCGGACACCACCACCACGCGCCGGGCGCCCAGGGAGCGCAAGAGCCCGGCGCTGAAGCGCGTGTTCTGCTCGGTGGAGTGGCTCTGCTCCTCGAGGATGCAGGCCTCGGCCGGGACGCCGAGCTCCACCGCCAGCGAGCGCATGACCTGGGCCTCGGACGGAGGGTGGTCGCCGACGCCACCGGAGAAGACGAGCCGGGGCGCGATGCCCTCTCGGTAGAGCTCCACCGCCTTCTCCACCCGCGAGTACAGCGCCCCCGAGGGCACGCCCCCGGGCAGCACGCGCGCGCCCAGCACCACCACCGCATCGGCCGGCACGGCCCGCTCGCGCTGACCGAAGCGATCCACGCGCCACGCCAGCCCGAACACTCCACACGTCAGCAGTCCCACCAGGGCGACGAAGAGCCGCCGGAGGGCGATGGACCGGTTCCTGAGCGCGGGCAGCCACATTGCCTTCAGGGTAGGTCAACCCCTGCCCGGCGGCGAGAACCCCGCGCGCTCAAGGCGCCGCGCCCGTCATCAGCTGCGGCTCGGGCGCTGGCTTCAGCAGGACGTCCGCGATGACGGGGTAGTGGTCCGACGCGCCCACGCGCAGCACCGCGCTCCGCAGGGGCACGAAGGCGTCGCAGGCGAGCACATAGTCGATACGCAGCACCGGCGAGAACGGGAGCGGCAGCGGGTACGTGCCCTCCGTGCCCTGGCCGCTGGCGGCGACGACGTCCGTGAGGCCCCGCCGCAGCAGGCGCACCGGGCGCGAGTCCGGATCGTCGTTGAGGTCTCCCATGAGGAGCTTGGGCCGCGGATCCTTCTCGAGCATCGCGGCGATGAGGGCGCTCTGGCGCACGCGGGCCGCTCCATTGAAGGGCCGCCGGATGAGGTGGGTGAGGTAGACGCTCACCTCGCGCCCGGCCACCTGCATCACCGCATGGGCTACCGTCCGAGGCTCCGCGCCGCGCGGCACGGGCAGTGGGTATTGGGCCAGCGCCTCCAGCGGGAAGCGCGACAGCAGCGCGATGCCATAGGCGCCACCATGGAGGTCCGTGGTGCGGAAGTGCGCGTGGTACGGCAGCCCGGTCCGCTCGGCGAGCACGGCCGTCTGGTTCAGCCCTCCGGCGCGGCTGCTCCCGAGGTCCACCTCCTGGAGCGCGACGATGTCGGGCCGCGCGTCGCGGATGACGTCGGCCACGCCGTCCAGGCCCCGGACGCCGGACTCGATGTTGAAGGTCATCACCCGCAGCTCGCCGGGCTCGCGGGGCGCGGGCGTCTCCACCCGCGTCATGGCAGCAGGTGAGCGCAGGCCCGAGGACGACGAGGCACACGCGAAAGCAGCAGTCAGGGCGAGGGCAGGAAAGAGGCGGAGGAGACGCATGGTTCGAAGGGCCGGGATGCTAGGCCGGAGCCCCGAGCCCTGTCGTCCCCCCGCCTCGGGCCCGCCCGCGGAGCAGGCGGACGGCCCTGTAGAACCTGCAGGGAGCAAGGCGAGCCGCCGAGCCCCCGCGCAACACGCTACTCGTTGCGACGGCGCAGGCGCGCGGCCACCAGCGCGAGCAGCACCACCATGGGCGCGCCACCCGCGGCGGCGCAGCCGCTATCCTCTTCCTTGGCACCCTCGCCGTCGTCCGGGTTGTTGGTGCCGCCGTCCGGAACGCCGGCGTCCGGGCTCGTCGTGCCGCCGGTGATCGTCACCTCCAGCGTCTTGGAGTCCGAGCGATCCATGGTGAAGCTCTTGTCATCGTTGGTCGAGTTGCCGCTGGCGTAGAGCGTGACGGTGCGGGCGGTGCTGGGCGCCACCAGCGTGAAGTCGAAGCGGACCTCGCCATTGGCGAACGGCTTGCCCGCCGTGTGGGTCAGCTCGCCGGAGACGACCTTCACGTCCGTCCCCACCTTGTTGAGCGTCCCCCCGTTGTCACTCACCGCCACGTTCATGCCGCCCTTCACGCCCGCGCCGCCCTGGATGATGAGCGTGTAGTTGCCCGTGGCGCCCGCGGCCAGCGTCGCGGGGCCATTGATGGTCACCGTCGGAGTGGCCGGGTTGGGGTTGGTGTTGTGGCAACCCGCCGCCATGCAGGTCGTGCCCTGCTTGCCGGAGCGACCGATGACGCCCAAGTTGTTGGCGTAGGCGGAGAGAGACAGGAAGCTCGCCGCCAGGACACCAGCGACGCCAAGAGAGAAGTGCTGCGGCCGCATTCGACCTCCAGGAGGAACGACAGAGATGAGGGAGAACGCTTCTTAGCGCGGAGTTCCCACGGCGCGCACGAAGCACCTTCCTCGCGTTCCGTCTCATGAGGACCGCGGCGCGGAGGGCTCCTCCCGGCACCTGGGTTGCTCCTACCGAGGCGTGTCGCACATGTCATACATGCCTGCAGCACACCTCGCAAAGTTTGCGG
Organism: Hyalangium gracile; assembly: GCF_020103725.1. Lineage (NCBI taxonomy): Bacteria > Pseudomonadati > Myxococcota > Myxococcia > Myxococcales > Archangiaceae > Hyalangium > Hyalangium gracile. The sequence goes on from NZ_JAHXBG010000009.1 coordinate 418,390, forward strand.
AGTGCAAAGTTTGCGACTCGCAGGACCGTGCCAGCCGCGGGCTCGCCGTCACCTCGAGCCCGTACTTCCGAGTGCTTACACAGGCCCCTGTCCAGGGCCGGACTTTGCAGCAGACTGGGCTCCTCAGGAGGTCCCCCCCTTGCCTGCCCGCTCCCGACTCCGCCGAGGCTTCACGCTGATCGAGGTGATGACCGCGGTCGTCATCCTCATCATCCTGGCCGCTCTGGCCGTGACCTTCATGGTCTACGGCATGGGCAAGGCGCGGATGAACAACGCCGTGTTCGACGTGACGGCGATGATCAACAGCGCCCAGCTGCGTGCCATCAGCCGCGGCTCGCCCCACTACATCTTCATCCACCAGACGCCCGACAACCGGGTGCGCATCCTGTTGATGGAGCGCCCGGATGCTCCTCCCGTGATCCCCAACTGGAACACGCTGGACCTGACCCAGGAGCCGGACGTGGTGCTGGCCTTCACGCGCATCCTGCCGGACAACAGCGTGGAGACGCGCAACGCTCCCATCCACGACCAGCTGGTGCTGGGGGCCGGCTCGGGCATGGACTCGGGCGGATTGGCCTTCCTGGACCTGGACTCCACCCGCATCACCAAGCCGCTGCCGGCGCCCTTCAGTGCCATCGCGATGAGCACGCCGACGGTCACTCCCTCCGAGCTGAACAAGCCCACGCAGAACCTGGCGGCCGGCTGCAACTTCTGTGTGAGCCCCTCGGGCCGCCCCTACGGCGTGCTGCGCTTCAACGCGGACGGCACCATGCAGGTGATGACCGGCGACGCCGTCTCGGGCGCCGTGATCGCCTTCGCCCCCAACACCGACGATGAGAAGGGCTTCACGCCCAAGCTGCTCAGCGTCTCCGCGCCCGCGGGCGCTGCTGTCGTCTTCTAGGAGGTTGCCTGCACATGAGCTCCTCTCGCCTTTCTCCTCGCGGCACCAGCCTCATCGAGGCCATGGCCGCCCTGGTCGTCTTCTCCGTCGGCATCCTGGGCGTCATGCAGAT